>NZ_BAAAPH010000018.1:0-197387 GCF_039531045.1 Kribbella hippodromi
CCGGCGACAACACCCCCCGGATCATGCCTACGACAGGGGCAGTAAGTCATACCGAACCCAGCGACCAGAACCCCGCACCGCGGGATCACGAAGAAGGTAACGGGTGAACCCGCGGGGCGGGAGGTTAACGCCTCAAATGGCGCGACGGCCGGCCGGCCAAGGCGCGGCAGGCCGGAATTCGGCGAAAGGGTGGCGGGCCGGGGGTTGGCCGGGGCGAGGGGTCAGATGGTTTTCAGGGCGGCGAGGAGTTTGGTGAGGGTTTCTCGGGCGTCGCCGAAGAGGAGGGTGGTTTTGGGGTCGTAGAGGAGTTCGTTTTCGATGCCGGCGAAGCCGGGGCGCATGGAGCGTTTGAGGAAGATGACTCGGTTGGCCTCGTCGGCGTTCAGGATCGGCATGCCGTAGATGGGGGCCGAGGGGGTGGTGCGGGCGGCGGGGTTGACGACGTCGTTGGCGCCGACGACGAGGACCACGTCGGTGGTTTTGAAGTCGCCGTTGATGTCGTCCATTTCGCGCAGCTGGTCGTACGGGACCTGGGCCTCGGCGAGCAGTACGTTCATGTGGCCGGGCATCCGGCCGGCGACCGGGTGGATGGCGTAGTCGACCTTGACGCCGCGGCTGTGCAGTTCCTCGACCAGATCGCGCAGGGTGTGCTGCGCCTGGGCGACGGCGAGGCCGTACCCGGGCACGATGATCACCTTGCCGGCGTACCCGAGCAGGATCGCCACGTCCTCCGGCCCGGCCGAGATCACCGGCCGGTCGGACGCGGTGCCGGCGCCGAGCGTCGATCCGCCGCGTACCGCGCCGAACAGGATGTTGAAGACCGACCGCCCCATCGCGTTCGCCATCAGCTTGGTCAGCAGCGAACCGGCCGCGCCGACCAGTGTTCCGGCGACGAGCAGCAACGTGTTGCCGAGTACGTACCCGCCGGCCGCGACGGTCAGGCCGGTGAACGCGTTCAGCAACGAGATCACGATCGGTACGTCCGCGCCGCCGACCGGCAGTACGAGCATGACGCCGATCGCGAGCCCCAGCAGGCAGAGCAGGATGCCCACCCAGACCCGCGGGTCCGAAACCAGCCAGCCCGCGAGTGCCAACCCGCCCAGCAGCGAAGCAATGAAGATCACCGGCAGCCCGGGGAACGTCACCGGCCGGGTCGTCATCAGCTCCTGCAGTTTCGCGAACGTGACGACGGAGCCGGAGAAGCTGATCGCCCCGACCAGGATCGTGAACGCCGACGCGATCGCGGCCACGGTCGCGTCCGAGCTGACCTCGTCCAGCTCCAGCAGCGCGACCAGCGCGGCCGCGCCACCGCCGACACCGTTGAACAAGGCAACGAGCTGCGGCATCTGCGTCATCTGCACCCGGCGCGAACCGATCACGCCGCCGACGGTGCCGATCGCCAGCGCGATCAGGATCGCGGCCAGGTGCTGTGGCTTGTACGCGGCGAACGTGATGATCACGGCCAGCACCGCGCCGGCGGCACCGATCAGGTTCCCGGTCCGGGCGCTCCGCGGTGACGACAACGCCTTCAGCGCGACGATGAAACAGACCGCGGAAACCAGATAGCCGATCTGGGCCCAGGTGGGGATCACTTCCGCAACTCCTTCTGACGAGCCCCCGGACCTTTGAACATCTCCAGCATCCGGTCGGTGACGACGAAGCCGCCGACCATGTTCACGGTTGCGAGCACGACCGCGATCAGGCCGACGACCACCACGATCGCGGACTCGGCGGCGCCGGTGACGATGATCGCGCCGACCAGGATGACACCGTGGATCGCGTTCGCGCCGGACATCAGCGGGGTGTGCAGGGTCGAGGAGACCTTGCTGATCACCTCGACGCCGACGAAGGCCGCGAGCACGAAGATCGTCAGCAGGGCTATGGACTCGCTCATGCCGAGGGTCCTTCCAGGAGGGCACGGGTCGGCTCGTGCAGGACGCTGCCGTCGTGGGTGACGCAGCAGCCGCGGACGATCTCGTCGTCGAAGTCGGGGTCGAAGGCGGCGTTCCGGGTCATCAGCCGGATCAGGTTCGCGATGTTCTGGCCGTACAGCCGGGACGCCGGGCCGGCCATCTGGGACGGTACGTTCGCGCCGCCCCAGACCAGTGCGTCGCCGATGGTCAGCTCCGTACCGGCGACCGATCCTTCGACGTTGCCGCCCTGTTCGGACGCGAGGTCGACGACGACGGAGCCGGGTTTCATCTGCTCGACCATCGACCGCGAGACCAGCATCGGCGCGGTCCGGCCGGGTACGGCGGCGGTGGTGATCAAGGCGTCAGCGGCAGCCACGTACGGAGCGAGGAGGTCCCGCTGGAGTTGTGCACGCTCCGGTGTCATCTCCCGCGCGTATCCACCGGCACCGTCGAGGGTCCCGAGTTCGAGCTCGATCGGGATCGCGCCCATCGAGGCGATCTCCTCGGCGGCGGCGGTGCGCACGTCGTACGCCTTCACCACTGCGCCGAGGCGTTTCGCGGTGGCGATCGCCTGCAGGCCGGCGACGCCCGCGCCGAGGACCAGGACCTGGGCCGGCGGGACCGTACCGGCCGCGGTCATGTTCAGCGGGAAGAACCGGGGCAGCCGTTCGGCGGCGACGATCGCGGCCCGGTACCCGGCGACCAGCGCCTGGGAGGACAGCGCGTCCATCGACTGGGCCCGGGAGATCCGCGGGATCAGCTCCATCGCGAAGACGGTCAGCTTGGCCCGGGTCGCGGTCCGCACCACGTCCGGCGGGTTGGTCGGCAGGAACGACATCAGCGCCGTACCCGCGTGCAACCGCTGCAGGCGTTCGCGTTCCAGCGGTTGCACCGAGGCGACGATGGTGGCCGCGTGGTCAGCACCCCAAGCGACCTCGGCGCCGGCTTCGCGGTACTGGTCGTCGGAGAACAGCGCGCGTTCACCGGCGGCCGGCTCGACCGCGACCTCGTACCCGAGCTCGATCAGTTTCGCGACTTGTTCCGGCACCAGCGCGACCCGGCGCTCGGCCGGTCTGGTCTCCCGTACGACTGCGATCTTCACTCGCCGAAACCTATGCCAAACACTGGGTCGCCGGAAAGCCCGTTCACTCTTGGTTTGCCAGGTTGTGAAGGAGAAGGGCTTCGGCGAGGCAAACCTTGCGGAATTCGGCGAGGTGCAGGCCCTCGTCGATTCCGTGCGCGCGGGTGTCCGGGTCCTCGACGCCGGTGACCAGGATCGCGGCCTTCGGGAAGGCCTGCTGGAACTCGGCGATGAACGGGATCGAGCCGCCCATCCCCATGTCCACCGGCTCGACGCCCCAGGCTTCCTGGAACGCGGACCGGGCCGCTTCGTACCCGCCGCCGCGCGCGTTCACGCTGCACGGCTGACCGGTCTGGCCCTCCGTCACCGTGACCTTCGCGCCCCACGGGGCGCGCTCCTCCAGGTGCAGCTTGAGGGCGGCGCTGGCCTTCACCGCGTCGTCACCGGGGGCGACCCGCAGGCTGACCTTGGCCCGCGCGACCGGCACCAGCGTGTTGCTGGCCTCGGCGACCGACGGCGCGTCGATGCCGACGACCGCGATCGCCGGCCGCGTCCACAACCGGTCGACCAGCGAACCCGAGCCGGTCAGCCGGACGGAGTCCAGCACGCTCGACTCGGCCCGCAGCCGGTCCTCCGGGTACACGACATCGGCTGCGCGGGACGCGTGCAGACCGTCGACCGCGACATCGCCCTTGTCGTCGTGCAGCGTCGCGAGCAGCCGGCACAGCGCGGACAGTGCGTCCGGGATCGGCCCGCCGAACAGTCCGGAGTGGACCGCATGGTCGAGCGTACGCACCTCCACGTACGCCTCGACCAGCCCGCGCAACGAGACCGTCAACGCGGGCGTACCGACCTCCCAGTTGCCGGAGTCCGCGATCACGATCGCATCGGCGGCGAGCTCGTCGGCGTACTCGTCGAGCAACTGCAGCAGGGTCGGCGAACCGATCTCCTCCTCACCCTCGACGAACACCGTCACGCCGACCGGAAGATCGTTGCCGAAGGCCCGTACGGCGGCCAGGTGCGCGGCGATACCGGCCTTGTCGTCGGCGGCGCCCCGCCCGTACAGCCGGTCACCGCGCTCGGTCGGCTCGAACGGCTCGGAGGTCCACTGCTCGACCGCGCCGGTCGGCTGCACGTCGTGGTGCGCGTACAGCAGCACGGTCGGCTTGCCGGCCGGGGCCGGCTTCTTCGCGATCACGGCCGGTGCGCCGTCGCCGGCCCGGACGATCTTGACCGTGAACCCCTCCGCCTCGAACAGCGCCGCGGTCGCTTCAGCGGAGCGCTGGACGTCGGCCGCGCGGGCCGGTTCGTAGCTGACCGAGGGAATCCGGATGAGGTCCTCGAGGTCGGCACGGACGCTGGGCAGGACGCGGTCGATCGCCGCGGACAGATCGGTCATGAGGCCTACGGTACGGCGTCTGTTCGCGATCCCGACGCCCGGAACACCTGGCCATGTCAATCATTGCCGTCTTACTCTGAAAATCTGGAAAGTTTTCGCCAAATACAACCGAAGAGGTCATCATGGTCAAGCGCCCCCTTGCCATCACGATCACCGTCATCGCGGCGGCCCTTACCTCCACAGCACCCGCGGACGCGGCCATCAGCTGTGACACCGCGACCACCGGCGGATCCACGTTCTACGACGGACCGTCCGCGTCGAAGAAGTACGACGCGCGGTTCAGCAACAGCGTGAGCATTCCCAATCTGAGTACGCACACCCCGCAAGGCGCTGGTACTTGGTACAACTGGGACGGCTCCGGCAAGAACCTGCTCCTGGTCGCCTCGTACCGCGCCGGTGCGGACTCGCAGATCTACGGCATCGACCCGTCGACTGGTTCGACCGTCGGGGTGGTCGCGATCGCGGAGTCACATGTCGGCGGCATCACTGTCAGCAAGGGCTGGGCGTTCGTGTCCGGTCAGGGCAACAGCATCCGGAAGTACAAGCTGACCGAGCTACGGGACGCGTTGAAGGCGGCCGGTACGCCGTACCTCGCGCAAGTCGGTACTGCACGTGACGTGAACGGAGCGTCCTTCATCGGCAGCTACGGTGACTCACTGTTCGCGGGGACGTTCAACGACACCGGACGCGGGACGATGTACGAGTACAAGATCGCCGACGACGGAACGCTGACGACCGTGGCCGGCGCCTGGGAGGTCCCCACGAAGACGCAGGGGCTGACCGTCACCGCGAACCACTTCATCTACAGCACGTCGTACGGGCGTGGGAACCGCAGCAACCTGTACGTAGTGAAGCGCGGCCAGAAGGACCTGGACGCTGCCGCACTGAGCTGCTTCCGCGCACCGAGCATGACCGAGGGCATCACCGAGTACAACGGGACGGCGTACCTGGTGTACGAGTCCGGCTCGCACCTGTACGCGTCCGACCCGGCCACGCTCAACGTCATCCCACGCATGCACAAGGCGTCCATCAGCTCGCTGACGTCGCTGGTGCCTTAGGGCTTGGTGTACTCGGCTGAGTCGAGCACCTGTTGACGGGCCTGGTTGTCACTGTCGCGGACCTGGACGCGGAGCAGCGTGTTGTTGCTGACTTTCCTGTACTGCTCGACGACACCAGGTCCGCTGCAGCTGTAGTTGAAGGTGACCACGCCCTCCGCAGCGGTCGTGGACCCTCCGGTGCAGCCGCTTGGAGGCGTGGCGCGCTCTGGCAGGTTCGAGGCGTTCACCAGCCCGAGGTACACGCCCTCTGTGCTCGGGTCGGTCTGCCAGCCCGAGGTGCTCGTGCTGACCACAAGGGACTGGCCGCTGTCGACTGCCTTCTGCCCCCAGGCCCGTGGGACCTCTACCGAGAACCCCTTGTCCTCCACCTTCACCGGACGAGTCAGGACGTACTGGTAGCCGCCGTAGCCTCCGCCGGCTGCTAGTAGCACTGCCGCGGTGGTTGCGATGACCGCTGTACGCCGCCGCTTCGGACGCGCTGCGACCGTCAGCTGGTTCGAGCTCGCCAGTGCGGTCGCCTGGTCGACCGGTCCGGTCGTGGCGGCCGCAGGCATCTCCGCAGCTGGTACCAGGCCCGGCGGGACCTTGCCGGTGGTGTGCGCCTCGCGTAGCGCGTTGAGGAAGCTGTCCAGGTCCGGCCAGCGCTTGTCCCGGTCCGGCTCCAGTGCGCGCCGTACGACCACGTCGATCGCGTCCGGTACGTCCTCGCGCAGCGTGGTCATCGACGGCGGCGGTGCGTCGATCTGCATCACCGCACCGAGGCTGGCGACACCGTGCGGGGTCTGACCGGTGAACGCGGCGTACGCGACCGCTCCGAGCGAGTAGAGGTCCGCGCGGTGGTCCAGCCGCTCTCCGCGCACCTGCTCCGGCGCTACGTACGCCGGTGTGCCGCCGGGCATCGTGATCCGGGACACCTCGGCCAGGGACTTGCCCAGACCCAGATCGGACAGCATCGCCCGGTCACCGGCCGGATCGGTGCGGAACAGTACGTTGGCGGGCTTCACGTCCCGGTGCAGGACGCCGCGGGCGTGCAGGTGCTTCAGGCCGCGGCCGACCTGGGTGATGATCCGGACCGCCTCGGCGAACTCCAGCTGGCCGGCCTTGATCCGGTCCGCCAGGGTGCCACCGTCGGCGTACGTGAGCACCATGAACGGGCGGCCGTCGTCCGCCTCGCCGATGTCGTGTACGCCCACCACGTACAGCGAGTCGACCTTTCGCAGGAACCGCCCTTCGGCCAGGAACCGGCGCCGGACGTCCTCGTCCTCGACCCAGTTCTCGGACAGGATCTTGACCGCGACCTCGGCGTCCAGCTGCTCGTCCCGGGCCAGCCAGACGGTCGCGAAACCTCCGGCACCCACCCGGCGGACCAGGGAGTACCGGCCGATCCGCGGTGGCTGGTCCATGGCGCAATTATGCTCGATCCGTCCTGCGACCGGTTCGCTGGACCGAACAAACCGGTGTTTCCGGACGTCACATCCCCCGACAAGCGGGATGGGAGTCCCGCCCGGCCGTGGTCCGCCGCACGACCGACCCGTGCCTGCCGACCTGTCCTGGTCGGACCGTGATCATTAGGAGATCGCCGATGCCAGCGCAGACCGGCCGCCTGGTCGCCCTCGTCGCCGCCGTCGCCGTGGCCGCCATCACCGGCGGCGGCGCCCTCGCCTACCGGCAGGGCCCGCAGACCGCCCAGGCCGACGCGGCCCCGCTCTCCACCACCGCCTCCACCGCCCAGACGCCGTCACCGACGCCGTCACCGAGCGCGAGCACCCCGGCGGCCGCGGCCAAGCGGACGCCGACCGTTCCGCCGACGTCCAAGCCTGTCGCCACCGGCCCGGTCAAGACCGCCATCGACCTGAAGAAGCTGCCGCCTGGCCGGGCGCCGCAGGTGACGTACCTGAGCGGCCGGACCATCCGCGGCGGTGCGGGCGAGGACATCAAGGTGCCGGGTAGTACTGACATCCAGGACGTGGCCCGACTGGGCAACACGGCTCTGGCCGTGGTCAGCCAGGGTGCCGGCAACGAACTGCTGACAATCGACAGCCAGAGCACTGTGACCCGCCGTACGCCCGGGGTGACCCAGATCGTCACCACTGCTGACAGCACGGCCGCGGCGTATGTCGGTACGCAGCAGAAGTCCACGGGTGAGGCGCTGCCCGGCGCGATTGTCTACGCCGAACGGGACCAGGCGCAGGGCGTGCAGCAGGTGAAGGTGCCGGGCGTCTGGGACACGACACTGCTCAGCTACGTCGGCGGCAAGGTCTACTTCGATGCATCCATCACGCAGGGCGGTCCCAGCAGCTTGTACGAGTGGACGCCCGGCGATCCGAAGGTCACGCAGCTCAAGTCCGTCCCGCGGCCTACAGCGGTCTCCAGCGCCGGTACGGCTGGTTCACTGACCGCTCAGTCCGACCAGAGCAGCTGCAGCAACCTCCTGTCCGTACGGTCGGGCAAACGCCTCTGGCGTACCTGCGACTACATCATCACCGGTTTCACTCCGGACGGCTCCACAGTGATCGCCGGACCGAAGTACCAGGACGGGTACGCCGACGGAATCACCGCGGCGCTGGATGCCAAGAACGGCGGACTGCTGCACGAGTGGTCCGGTGTGTTCCGGCAGACGATCCCTGAGGACGACCAGCACCTGCTGCTGCTCGCCGACACAGGTCAGGACAGTCCGGCCTCGATCGTCCGCTGCACCGTCAGTACGGGGGCGTGCGAGCTGGCCACTCCGCTGGCGAAGGGCCCACTACTGATCGGGTCCTGATCTGCTCTGGGCAGATGTGCCTTTGGAACAACACGTTTCGCGGCAGACTGCCGGTATGACGACTGTTGCCGTGCTGGCTGATATACACGGAGTGCTGCCCGCGCTGGAGGCTGTGCTGGCCGAGAAGGACGTCGCATCGGCGGATGTGATCGTGCTGGCCGGAGATATCGCCAGCGGGCCGCAGCCGGTGGAGACGCTGGACTTGCTGGTGTCGCTGGGCGAACGGGCGGTGTGGGTACGCGGGAACGCGGACCGGGAGCTCGTGGAGATGCGGCGCGGGACGTACACCGCGGAGCCGCCCGATGCTGTCAGTCCGTGGGCGGCCGAACAGTTGCGGCCGGACCAGGTCGAACTGCTCGCACCGCTGCCTACCACTGTGACTATCGGAGAGATGCTGTTCTGTCACGCCACCCCGCGTGACGACGAGGAGATGGTGCTGGTCGACAGCCCGATCTCCCGGTGGGCACAGGTGTTCGACGGGCTGCCCGGTGAGGTGCGGACGGTGGTCTGCGGACACACGCACATGCCGTACGCCAGACTGGTCGACCGGCGGATGGTGGTGAACGCGGGCAGTGTCGGCATGCCGTACGGCGCTCCTGGTCCGTCGTGGGCGCTGCTCAGCGAGAACGGCTTCCAGCTACGGCGCGCACCGCTTGATGCTCGTCGTGCGGCGGATCGGATCGTGAATGAGTCGACATACCCAGGGCGCGAGGAGTGGGTAGCGGAGTACCTGCTGCAGACGTACTCCGACACGGAAGTACTAGAGGTGTTCAGGCCGCGTGCGGAGAGCTGAGCCGCTACCGTCAGGGGGTGTTCGCGCGGCGACGGAAGCATTTCGGCACTCCGGCTGACAAGGCGACGTATGCGACCCTGCATACCGCCTCGTTGGCCAGCCCGTACCTGCGCGAGGGTCTGACCCCAGCAGCGGCCGGCAAGGCCAGCAAGCACCTCCGGGACCTCCTCGGTACGGCAGCGATCGCCATCTGCGACTCCACCGGCGTACTGGCCTGGGATGGAGTCGGTGGACCTTACGAGAGCAACCACCGCCGCGACGCCAAGGACCTCGCCGGACCGACGCTCCGCTCCGGGCGTACGGCAGTGCTCGGTGCACACGATGTGGCATGCGGTGATCCGCAGTGCCCGATCCGTACCGCAGTGGTCGCGCCAATCGTTACGGAAGAGCGGGTCGTGGCGGTGCTACTCGCGTACAGCAACAACACCTCGGCCGCGCTGGTCCGAGCGACGGAGGAGGTGGCCCGGTGGGTGTCCGGCCAGGTGGAGCTGGCTGAGCTCAACAAGGAGCGTACGCGCGCCATGGAGGCCGAGCTGCGTGCACTACGCGCGCAGATCAGTCCGCACTTCATCTACAACGCACTGGCTGCCATAGCGTCGTTCGTCCGTACTGATCCGGAGCGGGCGCGTGAACTGCTGCTGGAGTTCGCCGACTTCTCCCGGTACGCGCTGCGGCGGGGCGGGGAGTACACCACCTTGGCGGATGAGCTGCGCAACGTGGAACGGTACCTGGTCCTGGAGCAGGCGCGGTTCGGTGACCGGTTGAAGGTGTCGCTGCTGATTGCTCCTGAGGTACTACCGGTGGTCATCCCGTTCCTGGTGGTGCAGCCGCTGGTGGAGAACGCCGTACGCCACGGGCTGGAAGGTACTACCGGCGTCGGCAACATCACCATCCGCGCCCGGGACCGGATCAACGAGGCAGAGATCAGTGTGGAGGACGACGGCGCGGGGAGCGATCCAGAGGTGATCCGCGCCGCCCTGTCCGGTGAGTCCGGCAGCGACTCGGTCGGCCTCGGCAACGTCGACGCGCGATTGCGTCAAGTGTACGGCGACGCGTACGGGCTGATCGTGGAGACAGCGGTGGATGCCGGTACGAAGGTGACGTTCCGCATCCCGAAGTACTCCTCGGGTGTGCACGCGTCTCCCTGACCGCACCAGCTACGGCAGCTGCTGGAACGTCTTGTTTCGTTGACGGTTCCGGCGGGGCGGACTAGCGTCGGCAGCATCCCCCGATGACATCGACCGGGGCAGGCGACGACCGGATCGCCTTCTCTCCCAGTGGCGATCGCGGCCCGCGACAGCGCACGTCTCCACCTCGTGCGGTGGAGAATCCTGGAGAGGAGCATCGCTCGTGCCGGGAAACAGGGCAGTCATCTACAAGGGTCCGGGCTCGGTGGCGGTCGAGACGATCGACTACCCGACCCTCGAACTCAAGGACGGACCGGGGGTCAACCCCGCAAACGTCGGCCGGCAGGTGCCGCACGGCGCGATTCTGAAGGTGGTGGCGACGAACATCTGCGGCAGCGACCAGCACATGGTCCGCGGCCGCACCACGGCGCCGCCGGGGCTCGCGCTCGGCCACGAGATCACCGGCGAGGTGGTGGAGGTCGGCCGGGACGTCGAGTTCATCAAGGTCGGCGACCTGGTGTCGGTGCCGTTCAACATCGCCTGCGGGCGGTGCGTCAACTGCAAGGAGGGCAAGACCGGGGTCTGCCTGAACGTGAACCCGGACCGGCCGGGCTCGGCGTACGGGTACGTCGACATGGGCGGCTGGGTCGGCGGCCAGGCGGAGTACGCGCTGGTGCCGTACGCGGACTGGAACCTGCTGCGGTTCCCGGACAAGGCACAGGCACTGGAGAAGATCCGTGACCTGGCGATGCTGGCGGACATCTTCCCGACTGGGTACCACGGCGCCGTGACGGCCGGCGTGAGCACCGGATCGACGGTGTACGTCGCGGGTGCCGGGCCGGTCGGGCTGGCCGCGGCGACCGCGGCGTTCCTGCTCGGCGCGGCCGTCGTGATGGTGGCGGACCTGCAGAAGGACCGGCTCGAGCAGGCGCGCAGTTTCGGCTGCGAGCCGATCGACGTGTCCCAGGGTGACCCCAAGGACCAGATCGAGCAGATCCTCGGTGAACCCGAGGTCGACTGCGCGATCGACGCGGTCGGCTTCGAGGCGCACGGCCACGGCAGCGACGCCCAGGCCGAGCGGCCGGCGACCGTGCTGAACACGGTCATGGACGTGACCCAGGCCGGTGGCGCGGTCGGCATCCCGGGGCTCTACGTGACCGGCGACCCGGGCGCGGGTGACGAGGCGGCGAAGACCGGTTCGCTGTCGATCCGGCTCGGTCTCGGCTGGGCCAAGTCGCTGTCGTTCACGACCGGGCAGTGCCCGGTGATGCGGTACAACCGGCAGTTGATGCAGGCGATCCTGCACGACCGGACACAGATCGCGAAGAACGTGAACGCCACCGTCATCTCACTCGATCAGGCGCCCACCGGGTACGCCGAGTTCGATCACGGAGCGGCCCGCAAGTACATCCTCGATCCGCACGGACTGATCAGGTAACCGGCGACGCGGCGGGCGCGGGTGGTACCTGCTCCCGCCGCGGACCGGGAGCACGTATGACCAGTGACGGGCGGCTGGACCTGGAGTTCGCGTACACGAGCAACGCCGACTCCTGCAAGGACCTGTACTCGCCGTACTACTACTGCCGGCGTCCACGGGGACACGACGGTGTGCACGCGGCCGGGTACGGATCGCACCGGCTGCGCTGGGAGCACCAGCCCGACTTGCCACCCCGGATGCGGTCGTAAGCGGGCGGTCCGGCCGCTACTGTTCGCACTATGGCCGATACTCCCCTGCGTGCGCTGGTCGCCGACGACGAGGAGCCGGCGCTGGCCGAGCTGGTCTATCTGCTCGGCCAGGACCACCGGATCGGCGAGATCCGGACCGCGTCGAACGGCCCGGACGCGCTGAAGCTGCTGCAGGCCACCGACCTGGACGTGGTGTTCTGCGACATCAAGATGCCTGGTCTGGACGGTATCGACCTGGCCCGGGTGCTCTCCAAGTTCGCCAGCCGGCCACAGATCGTGTTCGTCACGGCGTACGACGAGCACGCGGTGGCGGCGTTCGACCTGGAAGCTACTGACTACGTGATGAAGCCGGTCCGGCAGGAGCGACTGGCGGGAGGCCGTACGCCGTGTGGTCACGCAAGGCGCACCGACCGCGCTGCAGTCACCAGATGAGACAGAGGACGAGGTGATCCCGGTCGAGCTGGCTGGAGTCACCCGGTTTGTCCAGCGGTCCACAGTTCGGTATGTCGAGGCTCAGGGCGACTACGCCCGGCTCCACACCGGACAGAACTCACATCTGGTCCGCATCCCGCTCAGCACCCTGGAGGAGCGCTGGCGAGACGCAGGGTTCACTCGTATTCACCGGAGCACGCTGGTCGCGCTGCAGCACGTGGATGAGATGCGCGTCGACAGTGGACGCTGCGCGGTCCGGGTAGGCGACGACTGGCTTCCGGTAAGCCGCCGGCACACCCGCGAGCTGCGCGACCTCCTGGTCCGCTCTACCTCGCTGCGATGAGCAGGGCGTTGCTGCTATGAGTTGGGCCTTGCTGTGAGTACGCCGGAAGGCCCGCGGCGGGTGCGGGTCACCAGTCCGCGGACCAGTGCGGCCCGGCGGCTGCCTGTTCCGACCGGTACGCGGGAGATTGACGAGCAGACCCGGCTCGGTGAGATCTACATGCATTCGCTGGTGCAGTCGCAGCTCCGACTCACTCTCGCGGTGATAGCCGGTGTACTGGTGGTCCTCGGCAGCATCCCTCTGCTGTTCTGGCTCGTCCCACCGTCGCGGACGCTGCTAGTACTGGGCATCCCACTGCCGTGGGTGATCCTCGGCATCCTGGTGTATCCGGTGGTGTACGTCGCCGCGCGCATCTACGTACGCCAGGCAGAGCGGATCGAAACCGAGTTCACCGAGTTCGTGGGGCGGCAGTAGCAGTGTCGCCGGCGATCAGCGTGGCTGCGATCGGTCTGGTGGTCGCAGCGACCATCGGCATCGGTCTGTTCGGGTTGCGCATCTCACGCACTACCAGTGACTTCTACGTTGCCAGCCGGGCCGTCAGCCCACGCTGGAACGCGTCAGCGATCAGCGGCGAGTACCTGTCGGCCGCGTCGTTCCTTGGCGTTGCCGGACTGGTGCTGGTGAACGGCGCGGACATGCTGTGGTTCTCTGTCGGCTACACCGTCGGCTATCTGATGCTGCTGGTCTTCGTAGCGGCACCACTGCGCCGGTCCGGTGCGTACACCTTGCCTGACTTCGCTGAGACCCGGTTCGAGTCCGCTGCCGTACGCCGGATCTGTGCTGGGCTCGTAGTGGGCATCGGAACGCTCTATCTGTTGCCGCAGCTGCACGGAGCCGGGCTGGCCGTTCAGACTGTCACCGGTGCGCCACCACAGGTTGGTGCGGCAGTCGTGGCGGTCATTGTGGTGATCAACGTGGCCGCGGGTGGGATGCGGTCGATCACCTTCGTCCAGGCGTTCCAGTACTGGCTGAAGCTCACTGCGTTGGCAGCACCCATCTTCGTCATCCTGCTGGCCTGGCATCACCCCACTGGCGTACTCGACTCACTGCACGGAGCGGCCGGTGAATGGGCCGAACCACTGTCTCGTGCAGGCGGCCGCGACCACCCGCTGTACGCGACGTACTCGTTGCTGCTGGCCCTTTGTTTCGGAACGATGGGACTCCCGCACGTACTGGTGCGCTTCTACACGAACCCGGATGGCAGAGCAGCACGTCGTACTACTGTCGTGGTGCTCGCACTACTCGGGTTCTTCTACCTGTTCCCACCGATGTACGCAGTACTTGGGCGGACGTTCGCGCCGGACCTGGTGAACAACGGCGGGGACACCGTCGTACTCGAGCTGCCCGGACGGGTTTTCCCTGGTACAGCAGGTGATTTGCTCGGTGCACTGGTCGCGGCTGGTGCCTTTGCCGCGTTCCTGTCGACCTCATCCGGTTTGACTGTCGCGATCGCCGGTGTGATCGACCAGGACCTGTTGCGCAGCCGCCTGCATCGCTGGACCGGCGGTGACTATGTCGCGGTCAGTAGCTTCCGGATCGCGGCGCTGATCGCGATGGTGGTTCCGTACGTCGCGTTCACGGTGACCGGTGCGTTGAGTCTGGCTGACACGGTCGGTCTGGCCTTCGCACTGGCTGCGTCGACGTTCTGCCCGTTGCTGGTGCTGGGGATCTGGTGGCGGCGGATGTCCACTACTGGAGCTGCTGCGGGGCTGGTGGTGGGTGGGATCGCTGCTAGCGCGGCCGCACTGGTCAACGTTGCTGGTGCGCCGCAGGGTGGGTGGCCGCGGGCGCTGGTCGGGCAGCCTGCCGCGTGGACGATGCCGCTTGCGTTCCTGACCGTGATCGTGGTGTCGAAGCTGACTCCGGACCGGATTCCGGCCGGGACTGCTCGGAGCATGGTGCGACTGCATACGCCGGAGGCAGTCGACGTGGACCGCGGCTAGCACCGGCGCGGACTCGACCCTCCTGCTAGCTGGCACCGTTCGTCGTGCGGTTCCTACCGCTCGTCGCAGCGGAGTGATCCACCGAACGACTGGTCTGCCCGCTGAGCGCTCGACGCGTGCTGGTGCTGTCCGCCCGCGGTGACCCGGGACACAGTACGACCCAGCACCCCTCCGCCTGGCTTCGCCCGGCTCGATCCCCCGTCTGGAGGTCACCCGCTATGAGTGACACAAGATCAGCGGGCGATCGGAACCTGACAACGTACCGGGATGTCCAGCTCTCGCCGGACTTCTCCGAGCTGCGTCGCCGGTTCCGGCGCTTCGTGTTCCCGATGACCGCGCTGTTCCTGGTCTGGTACTTCGTCTACGTCCTGCTCGCCGACTACGCGCACGGCTTCATGTCGCACAAGGTCGGCGGCAACATCACCGTCGCCCTGCTGTTCGGGCTCGGCCAGTTCGTGTCGACGTTCGCGATCACGCTGGCGTACGTCCGCTGGGCCGACCGCCGGATCGACCCGGATGCCAAGAAGCTGCGCGAACAGATCGAGGGAGAATCGCAGTGACCGCCCCGCTGATGTTGCCGCTGGCAACGGTCGGCAACCCGACCGTGAACATCCTGATCTTCGCACTGTTCGTGCTGGCCACGCTCGCGATCGTGCTCCGGGCGTCCCGGAACAACAAGACCGCCGCCGACTTCTATGCCGGCGGCCGGTCCTTCACCGGTCCGCAGAACGGGATCGCGATCGCCGGTGACTACCTGTCGGCCGCGTCGTTCCTCGGTATCGCCGGCGCGATCGCACTGAACGGCTACGACGGCTTCCTGTACTCGATCGGCTTCCTCGTCGCCTGGCTAGTTGCATTGCTACTAGTTGCAGAGCTACTACGGAACACCGGCCGGTTCACGATGGCCGACGTGCTGTCGTTCCGCCTCAAGCAGCGGCCGGTCCGGATGGCGGCCGCGATCTCGACCCTCGGCGTCTGCTTCTTCTACCTGCTGGCGCAGATGGCAGGCGCCGGGGGTCTCGTCGCCCTCCTGCTCGGCGTCTCCGGCCGGGCCGGGCAGAGCATCGTGATCGCCGTCGTCGGTGTCCTGATGATCGTGTACGTCCTGGTCGGCGGCATGAAGGGCACGACCTGGGTACAGATCGTCAAGGCCGTCCTGCTCGTCATCGGCGCCGGGATCATGACGCTCTGGGTGCTGGCGAAGTACACCTTCAACCTGTCCGGGCTGCTCGGCGCGGCCGTCGACAACAGCCCGGCGGCCGGTGAGAAGCTGCTCAACCCGGGACTGCAGTACGGCCTGACCGGCGTCACGAAGCTGGACTTCCTGTCGCTGGCGCTCGCGCTGGTGCTCGGCACCGCCGGCCTGCCGCACGTACTGATGCGCTTCTACACCGTGCCGGACTCCAAGGAAGCGCGCCGCAGCGTCAGCTGGGCGATCTGGATCATCGGCATCTTCTACCTGTTCACGCTGGTGCTCGGGTACGGCGCCGCCGCGATCGTCGGCCCGGACCGGATCAAGGCCGCGCCCGGCAAAGCGAACTCGGCCGCACCACTGCTCGCGTTCGAACTCGGCGGCGAGGTACTCCTCGGCATCATCTCCGCGGTCGCCTTCGCCACCATCCTGGCCGTGGTCGCCGGCCTGACGATCACCGCGAGCACGTCGTTCGCGCACGACATCTACGGCCAGATCATCAAGAAGGGCCAGATCAGCGGCGACGGTGAGGTACGCGTCGCGCGCTACACCGCGGTCGTGATCGGCCTGGTCGCGATCGTCGGCGGCATCTTCGCGAACGGCCAGAACATCGCGTTCCTGGTCGCCCTCGCCTTCGCGGTCGCGGCAAGTGCGAACCTGCCGACCATCCTGTACTCGCTGTTCTGGCGCCGCTTCAACACCCGCGGCGCACTGTGGAGCATCTACGGCGGCCTGGCGTCGACGATCATCCTGATCGCGTTCAGCCCGGTCGTCTCCGGCAAGGTCGACGCCAAGACCGGCAAGAGCCTGTCGATGATCACCGACACCGGCATCGACTTCCACTGGTTCCCGCTGGACAACCCCGGCATCGTGTCCATCCCGCTCGCCTTCCTGCTCGGCTGGCTCGGCACCGTCACCAGCAAGGAACAAGTGGACACCGACAAGTTCGCCGAAATGGAAGTCCGCTCCCTCACCGGCGCCGGCGCCGAGAAGGCGGTCCAGCACTAGCCCCCGCCCCGAACGAGCCCACGGCGGCGAGGCGGTGAGTGCCTTCGCCCCCGTGGGCTCGTCCATGTACGCACGAGTTGATCACGCGGTTACCGCGAACGTTTGCTTGCTCATGACCGCCAGCGTGGCGATTAATGTACGCATGAAGTCAACCGGCGACATGTCCATCGGCGAGCTGGCCGAACGGTTCGGATTGGCCACCCACGTACTCCGGCACTGGGAAACGATGGACCTGCTCAGCCCCGCCCGTGACCGGGCCGGCGCCCGCTACTACGCCTCCACCGACCTGGAACGAGTAGCGCTGATCCTGATGGGCAAAGAAGCCGGCTTCTCGCTCACCGAACTCCGCGCCCTGCTCGCCACCGGCAACCCGATGGATCAGCGCGACGTACTCCGCCGCCACGTCACCGAACTGGAAAACCGCATCACCCAAGCCCAGACCGCCAAGGCCCTGGTCGAGCACGCTCTGGACTGCCCCGATACGTTCGCGACCTGCCCCCACGCCCGGGAACGCATCGCTGCCAAGATCCCACCCGCCCCCAGCGCAAAGCACTGACGGTCCCGCTTGCTGCCGGAGCAAACGGGACCGCGACCGCGTCGTCGGAACGTGACGCTGGACGCGCCCGCCTCGGTCGATCAGACTGGGTCGAGCCGCCATTGCTGGCAGGTGCCGTAGCCGGTCGCCCAGTACGGCCAGATGTCCACGGCGTTCACGTCGTTCTTGGTACAGCCGGCGACATCAAGAGCCTGCCCGGTGGACTGCTGGCTGATCCGGTAAGACCCGTCGCCGACCGGATCGAGGTACCACTGCTGGCACCCATCGCCGGGCCGGTACGGATAGATGTCGACCTGTGACGCACGGCCCGGGTTACACGCCAGCACCTCCAGGGCCAGACCGCTGTTGACCGCGGTGATCTTGTACGCGCCACCGGTCGCGGGCGTGATGTTCCACTTCTGGCAGTCGCCACCCCAGTACTTGTACGTGTCCACGGTGGCGTTGTTCGTCGTCACGCAGCCGCCGACGTCGAGTGCCTTCCCGGTGTCGTGCTGCGGCGTCAATCGGTACGTGCCAGCGGGTACCGCCGGCAGACCGGGGTCGCCGGAGGGCAGTGCCAGCGACTGCCAGGTGGCCGCGGGTACGCCGAAGTCCGGCGTGCCGTCCGCGGCGAAGTTGACGCGCTGCACCCGGGCGGACCGGTCGCCGCCGCAACTTCCGGCGGAGTCGCCGACGGCGTGGTAGACGTTCCACACCTCGGTCCCGTCCGGAGAGGTGAAGAAGCTGTTGTGCCCCGGTCCGTACACCCAGTTGGCGTCCGCGCGGGCGAACACCTTCGACGAGGACTTGGTCCACTGCGCCGGGTCCATGACGTTGCTGCCGGTCAGTGTCAGCATCGCCAGGCCGTAGTCGGGTGAGGCGCAGCCGCTGGCCGAGAACACGATGTAGGTCTTGCCACCGTGCTGCAGCACGGTCGGCCCTTCGTTGACCCAGCCCCGGCTCTGCTCCCACAGGTTGGTCGGCCGGGACAGCGTGACGAAGCTGCCGCTGACCGTCAGCGGATCGCTCATCGGTGCGATCACGATGTCCTGTTCGGCGTGCGGATCGCCCGGTGGGATGCGCGACCAGACCAGGTAGAGCGACCCGTTCTGCTGCAGCACCGTGCCGTCGATGGAGAACGCACCGTCGCTGGTCAGCTGATGGTTCGTGTACGGCCCGAGTGGATCAGTACCCGCCGACTGCAACACGTACATGTTGTGACTGCCGAAATCCCCAGGCGAGGCGTCGGCCGTGTAGTAGATGTACCAACGATCCCCGATCCGATGCAGCTCCGGCGCCCAGATGTCACAACAGGCACCCATCGCCGCACCGCTGGACCCGTCCCACACCTTCGTCGGCGTCGCGGACGCAAGCCCCTTGATCGACGCCGCCCGCGTCAGCGTGATGATGTCGCCCTGCGTGTAGGTCAGGTAGTAGTACCCGCCGGAGTACACGATCTGCGGATCGGCCGCCCCCAGCTTGATCGGATTACGGAACGTCTCCCCCGGCACACCCGCCCCGGCCGGGCTGACCGCAAAGACCGAACCCATCAACATCACCACGACTGCCAGCACCATTCGCACCCGCAACATCGCACCTCCCGATACCCAAGAACCAGCCCCGCCGGAAACTCCGCCTCCTTTTCTCTTATATCGAAAATAGCAACCCCATTTCGAAAATAAGAGTATGCACGCCGCAGCCACAACGACAAGACCTCGGCGCTTTGTTGATGGTGCTGTGCGTCGGGTTGATTGGGGACCGTGGTCAGCCCACGCGACGCTGCGCGCGTCTCCTACGTCGCCGTGCTACGCGCCGCTCCCACCCACCCCGGACTGTGCGCGAGGTGCTGCGCTTGTTGCTGGTGCGGTGCGGGTAGGTGGCTGTGGAGGGTTGTCGTGGGGACATGGTGAGCCCACGGGGCGCTGTGCGCGGCTCCTACGTCGCCACCTAGTACTCGCGATCCGCGGTGCCGTCGACGGCGCGTTCTACATGTCCGATCGGCCGGTGGAGAACGCGCCGGCACCCGCATCATCGTCCGCGTCTACCTGCCTGCAACCGCCAGGGATGAATCACTCGAGTGCAATGTGATTCAGTGTAGGTGGACCTGCTGGCGCTTGCCGTTCAGAAGGAATCCCAACCCCGCCGATCACGCGCAGCACTGCGTGGGCTCACCTCAGTTCCCCCGACAACCCGGCGCAGCCACGCACCCGCACGCCTCCAGCAACAAGTACGGCACCTGGCGCACAACCCGGGATGGGTGGGAGCGGTGAGCAGCAGGCGACGAAGGAGCCGCGCATAGCACCGCGTGGGCTAACCACATCCCACCCAACAAACCCGGCCCAGTCACACACCCACACAGCATCACCAACAACCACAGCACCTGGCGCACAGCCCGGGGCGGGTGGGAGCGGTCAGTAGCACGGCGACGAAGGAGCCGGGCGCAGCGCCGCGTGGGCTCACCACAGTCCGGTTTACAGGTGGAATTTCAGGGTGGGCCAGAGTTTGTAGAAGGACTCTCGGGAGGTGGTGCCTCGGGCTTCTTCGGCGGCGTGGAGGCGGCCGTAGGTGAAGGTGTTTCCGCCGTCGGCGAAGACCTGGAGGGACAGCTGGTGGAGGAGGTCGCGGGAGACGACCGAGTCCTGGTGTTCGCCGAGGATTTCCTGTACCTCTTCGGCACGCGCGGCCAGCGTCTCGGCCTCGTCGGCAAGGACCGGAACGGCAGACTCGGCTGCGTACCTCAGCCGTTTCGCGGCCTTTCGCACCTCGTGCAGTTCGTGGTCCTGCTCAGCAACCGTCGGCGCGGATTCCGACCGTCGTACGGCCTTACGCATCCGCCGATAGTCATGGTGGAGCAGCGCGCGGATCTGCTTCCGTGCCTTGTGATCGTCCCCGGTCACGGGCGGCCGCGCGATCAGTTCGTCCAGCGCATCGAGCAACCGGAAGTACCGCTCGCTCTCCAGCGCAGCGAGCGCCCCGGCCCGGCCTTCCTGGTAAACGCCCCGCAAATGGTCATCGATCCGCCCAGCCACGCGCCCGATCACCAACTCGACCGGCTGTTCCGCGACTTCCGCGGCGAAATGCTCACGCTGGACCTCGGCGTCCCGCGCAACGCCGAGCTCGCCGGCCAGCCATTTCAGTTCGGCCCGGAGCTCGTCACCCGCGGCCCGATCGATCACCGGACGATACGTCGCCAGCGCCGACCGCAGCCGCCGGGTCGCAACCCGGAACTTGTGAATCGAGTCCGGCACATCGCGCCGTACCTCCGGGTCGCGTTCGCGGATCGCCTGCACCTGCGCACCGGCGTACGCGCGGAACAAATCCGACGTCAACGGCTTCTTCGGCAACGTCCACTCGGCGTACGAAGGGATGCGATCGCCCAACGCGCGAGCCAACTTGCTCGGACCGGATGCCGGACGCGCCCCGGCACCGAGCACCAACTCACCCGCGTCCTCGAGCAGAACGCTGTCCCCGTCGACAAGCTCGACTTCCCACTCACGCCAGCTTTCCGGCTCACCACCGGCAACGGTCGCGGTCACCCGATCGTCGGCAAACTCCGCAAGTACGCCGCCTTCGGCATCAAGCAGCCGGTGCACGACGCGCCGAGTCCGCAACGTCACGACCGGATCGAGCCGATGATCCCGAACAAGCACGCGAACCGTACGCACCACGTCGACCGGCACCTCGTCGACCGGCACCTCACCACCCGGCGACTCATCGACCGGCGCATCCCGTACTGAATCGACCGGCGCGTCCTGTACAGAACTGCCCAGCGGATGCCGCACCTCGAGCCGCCCGCCCGACGAGCCCGGGAACTTCACGTGCCAGCCGTCGTCCTCACCACCGGTCCGGCGGCGCAAGGTCACCTTGTTCGCGGCGAGGTCGAGCCCGGCGGTGTCGTAGTACACCGCTTCGAGGTCCAGGGTGACGGGTTGGGCGACGCTCGCGACTCCTGGCAGCTCGTGCAGCGCAGGCAGGATGGTGCTCTCGTCGACGTCGTACTTCGTCTCGATTTCCAGCTGCTCGGTCGGTGCCATGTCCCATGTTTACCAGCCGTTCATGAACTGGTCAGCTGATCGCCCGCAGATCGGCCACCAGCCGCTCGAGATCGCGATCCGGAAGGCCGAACGTGGTGGGCCGGAGCTGCCGCCGCCGGTTCCGGTTCAGCGCCCAGCACAGGATCGCGATCAGCCCGAGGAACCCGATCATCTTCGCCCAACTCCCTTGAAGAACGTGTAGTGGAAGGTGCCGCCGGCCTCGGCGGAACGTTCGAGGTCGCGGATGCCGGCAGCCCATTCGGCTTCGGTACGCAGACCCGCGGCGAGTGCGCGTTCGCGGACGGATTCGACCATCGCGATGAACGTCTTGCGGGTGAACCCGTCGACGAGCTCCGGCAAAGTCGGATCGGCGTACACGGCGCGCGGCTCGACGTGGACGTCGCAGTACCCGGCCTGCTGCAGAAGCGGATACAACCGCCGGCCGATCAGTGCGTCGCCACCCGCTTCGGCCTGGAGATCGACGAGGCAGTCGACGACTGCTTGCGCGCGCGGACTGCGCGGGTGGTAGATCGCCGAGCCGTGGTCGCCTTCGATCACGGTGATGGTGCCGCCGGGGTTGAGGTGGTCGCGGAGCCGGGCGAGCGCATCGTGCGGGTCGGCGAGATGCTCGAGGACGAAGCACAGGAACACGTGGTCGAACTTCTCGTCAGGCAGGTCGAGCAGGTCCGCGTGCCGCCAGTCGACAGTCGCGTACGGCGCTGCCGCCGCGAGCCGTGCCTTCGCCTGCGCGAGCGATTCCTCGGAGACATCCACCGACACGAGCTCGATGCCCGGGCTACGAGTGACCAGCTGTACGGTCTGCGCGCCGACGCCGCAGCCGGCTTCCAGGACACGACTGCCCGGTGGGTAGGTGGTGCCGCCGTGCAGCAGTTCGGCGAGTGTCCCGGCCTGCTCGGTGAGGCGGCGGGTCTCTGCCGGGGTGTAGCCGTGGACGTAGTCAGTTCCCATGTCTCCACAGTCGCGCGACAATGGTCCTGTGAACAGGTCCAATCAGTCCGATATTGGCAGGTCCAATGGTCAGTCCACCGGGGCGGACTTCCTCCAGCTTGACCCCGCCGAGGCACCCGCCGGCGGCCTCGCGGACTGGCTCACCGACCACCTCCGCACGGCAATCTCCACCGGCCACCTTCCGGTCGGCACCCGCCTCCCCGCCACTCGCACCCTGGCCACCGACCTCGGCATCTCTCGCGGCGTAGTCACCGAGGCCTACCAACGCCTGACCGAGGACGGGCAGGTCGCGGGCAAAGGTCGTGCGGGGACGGTGGTTGTTGCTGCGCCGATCAGCACAGCACCGCCCACAAACAACAACCCTCCGGGTACGAGAACACACCTGAACGAGCCTGGAATGGAGATCTTTGATCAGTTGCGGGATGCGCGGGCGCGGATTGATCTGACGCCAGGGGTGCCGGACTTGGCGGCATTTCCGCGGAGTGGGTGGTTGCGGGCGGAGCGGGCGGTGCTGGGAGATCTGGCCTCGGCGCAGTTCGGGTACGGCGATCCGGCGGGGACTCCTGCGCTTCGCCGGGCAGTCACCGCTTGGCTGGCGCAGTATCGCGGGATCGCCGCCGACCCGGACTACTTGATCATCGTCGCCGGTGTGGCGCAGGCGATCGGCCTGGTCGCGCAGGTCCTCGCCGAGCGCGGCATCCACGAGATCGCCGTCGAGGACCCGGGCTCACTCGGATCGCGCCAGCACCTGCACAGCTGGGGGATGCAGGTCCCGCCGATCCCGGTCGACGATCGCGGCCTGCGCGTGGACGCACTACGGGAATCTCAGTCCCGGGTGGTGATGGTGACGCCCGCCCATCACTTCCCGACCGGCGTCGTGCTGGAGGGCGAACGGCGGCGCGAACTGATCCAGTGGGCAGCCGACGGCGGGCTGATCGTGGAGGACGACTACGACGCCGAGCACCGGTACGACCGGCCGCCCGTGCCCGCGCTCCGGGCGATGCTCGGCGACCAGGTGATCTACGTCGGCAGTGTCTCGAAGCTGCTCGCTCCTGCGCTACGGATCGGGTGGATGCTCGCACCCGCGCAGTACAAGGAAGAACTGATCAACAAGAAACGGCTCGCCGATCTAGGCAACGCGGCCCTGCCGCAGCTCACGCTCGCGCACCTGATGGAGTCCGGTGAACTCGAACGGCAGCTCCGCTTCCTCCGCCGCCGGCACCGGACCCGCCGGGACGCAATGGTCACCGCGATCCAGAACCACTTGCCCACAGCAACCATCCACGGGGCCGCCGCCGGCCTGCACCTGACCATCACCTTCGACGATCCGATCGACGACGTCGAGTTGGCCGCCGCCGCGCTCCGCAGCGGCGTCAAATGCCATCCCCTCTCGTGGCACTGCCAGCTCCCCCACGCCCCCGGCCTGGTCCTCGGCTACGCCGCCCGCACCCCCACCGAAATCACCGCCGCCATCACCACCATCGCCGCCGAGTTGCCCTAACGACAGGAGGTAGTGCCCTCAAAGCGCGCTGCCAACCCGCCGCTGAGCGTGCGAACCACCAGGCGAAGCCGACACCTCCTGTCGTTACGGCCGATCAGGCTCGGCGGGTGATCAGGAACAGCAGGTAGGGCGCACCGAGGAAGGCGGTGACTATGCCGACCGGTAGGACTGTTGGTGCGACCACCGTTCGGGCGATGAGGTCTGAGCTGACCACCAGCAGCGCGCCGATCGCGCCCGAGGTTGGCAGTCTGGCTGTGCGATCCGCGGTCAGGCGACGGGTCAGCTGCGGAGCGACCAAGGCGACGAAGCCGATTGGTCCCGCGGTCGCCGTCGCCATCGCGGCCAGGCCGACGCCAAGCGTGATCAGCACGCCGCGCGCACTCTCGACCCGCCCACCCAGCGCCCGCGCCAAATCATCACCAAGCTCCAACAGCCGCAGCTGCCGCTCGACCACCACCGCGGCCGGAACCCCCACAAACAAGGTGATTCCGATCAGTACGACATGCGTCCACGACCGCCCCGCCAAACTGCCCGCCAGCCACATCGACGCACTTTTCGCCGTGTAGATATCAGCCAACGTCAGCAAGTAAGCAGTCAACGACCCGACGATCGCCGTCACACCAACCCCAACGAGTACCAGCCGATTCCCGGACACCCCGCCCCGGTACGCAAGCAAGTAGACGCACAACGCCGAAACCAGCGATCCGACAAGTGCCCCGAGCGGAATCCACCCGCTCCCGATCACAGTGATGATCAGTACGGCCGCCAGCGCCGCCCCCGCGTTGATACCGATCAAATCCGGACTGACCAACGGATTCCGGGCCAGCCGCTGAAAGATCGCCCCCGACATCGCGAACGCCATCCCCACGCCGATTCCGGTGAGAATACGAGGCAATCGATTGTTCACCACCACGTCATACGTGATCAAAGTGCCATGCCCGGACAGCGTACGAAGTACTTCCCCGAGCGGCAGCGTGTAATCGCCCCGAGTCAGCGCAAACGCGCCGACCATCGCAATCAACACCCACGCAATCCCCGAAACCACACCACTGGAAACCTTCACAGCGAGGCCATCCGCCGCCGCCGAACCAGTGCGATGAACAACGGCGCACCCACCAACGCCGTGACAATCCCAACCTGCAACTCAGCCGGCCGCGCCGCCACCCGCCCAACGACATCCGAAAGCAGCAACACAGCAGGCGAAAGCACCATCGACCAAGGCAAAATCCACCGCTGATCCGGCCCGACAATCGTCCGCGCCACATGCGGAACAGCCAGCCCGAGAAACCCGATCGGGCCAGCAATAGCAGTCGCCGTACCCGCAAGCACAACCACCGCCAGACCGGCAAGCACCCGCACCAGCATCACTCGCGTACCCAGCGCCCGAGCCAGATCTTCTCCCAGCGCAAGCTGATTGAGCGATCGACCGAGCACCAACGCCAAAAAGGTGCCTACAGCAATAAATGGCACGGCCTGCAGCACCATCCCCTGATCAGCCAGCGACAACGACCCAACCACCCAGAAGCGGTACTCGTTCAACGTCGACAGATCGAGCAACGTGGCCGCCGAGGTGATCGAGCCCAGCAGTGCGGAGATCGCCGCGCCGGCAAGCGCGAGCTTCACCGGCGTCGTCCCGCCAACCGCCCCCACCAGATACACGACGACGGTAGCCACCAACGCCCCACCCATCGCGAACCACACGTACCCGTTCAGGCTGTGCACCCCGAACAGCCCAATCGCCGCAACCACAGCCACCGCGGCGCCAGCGTTCACGCCCAGGATGCCCGGATCGGCGAGCGGATTGCGCGTCACGCCCTGCATCACCCCGCCCGACAGCCCCAGCGCGACGCCGACCAGAACCCCGGCAAGCGTCCGTGGCAACCGCAGATACCGCACCACCCGATCGGTATCGCTCCCGCCGAACTCACCCAGCGCCCGGTACACCTCCCCGACCCCGATCCACCGGCTCCCGGCGCACAACGACAGCACCACGGCGATCCCGAGCACCGCGACACACAGGGCGAGACCGCCCGCCTTCCTCACTTGACCAGGTCAGGATGCAGGATGTGCGCCAGGTTCTCGGTCGTGTACGCCCCTCGCACGCCGGCCGAGTGATTCGCGAACAACCACGGGATCACGTGCCGGTTGCGGACCGCCTTGAGGTTCGCGTACGCCGGATTCGCGAGCAGCTTGGCCACATCCGGCTGCGACGACGCGGCAGTCATGGACGCGTCGCAACACCCGCTGATCAGTACGTAGTCCGGATCGCGCTTGATGAATTCCTCGACGCTGATCTTCACGTTCCGCTTCGAGGTCAGGTCCGCGAACGCGTTCACGCCACCCGCCTGCCGGATCAGTACCGTCCCGAAATCCGGCCCGCCGGAAACCGTCAGCCCGCCGCCCTCGAGCGCCGGCCGGATGATCGCGACGGTCGGCCGCGGCGCGTTCTTGACCGCGTTCCCGACCGCGGCGATCCGGCGTTGCTGCTCCGCGATCACGTTCTCGGCGCGGTCCTCGACGCCGAACAACCGGCCGAGATCACGCAGGTCCGCGTACACGTTGTCCATCGAGACCGTCGCCGGGTCGATCGCCTCGTCGCCCTTGCCGTCCGCGGTCGGACAGAGCGGACTGAAGATCCAGGTGCGTACGCCAAGGTCGGCCAGGCTCTTCCGGCTACCGAAGCTCGAGTCGCTACCGGCCGCGCTGAACACGTCGTTGAACCCGGACAGCACGAAATCCGGATTCAGGCTGAGTAGTTCCTCGCGGCTCGGCAGGTTCTTGAAGTACTTCGCCTTCGCCTGCGCGGCGGCGTACTCCGGCAGCACCTGCGCATCGAGGTACGCCGTGCCGACCAATCGATCGGAAATGCCCAGCGCATGCGCCATCTCGATGGCCGGCTGGTACGCGGCGAACACGCGCTTCGGTGGGCCGTTGACGGTGACGTCGATCCCGCAGTTCCGCACGGTGATCGCGTCGGCGCGCGAGCCGGCTTCGGCGGCTGGACCGC
The DNA here is from genome assembly GCF_039531045.1 of Kribbella hippodromi. Classification (NCBI taxonomy): domain Bacteria; kingdom Bacillati; phylum Actinomycetota; class Actinomycetes; order Propionibacteriales; family Kribbellaceae; genus Kribbella; species Kribbella hippodromi. The sequence goes on from NZ_BAAAPH010000018.1 coordinate 26,786, forward strand.
AGCCGGCCAGCAACGACAGGGAAAGGACAGCAGCAAAAACGCGTACGACGGCCATGGCGGACCGCTCCTCCAGCACCTCGTGGACGGGTCAACGCCGTGGCCGGTCTCCTGGCTGACGGGTACCGCGTCCACCGGTCTGACCTTCCCAGCCGCACGCGGCCAGTGGTCCCCTTGCGGGTACGACTGATGCACATCCCGATCACAGTGGCGAGGGCCGCGCCGGTACTTCACCGGCTTCCCGTACACCACGGCGCCGCCACACTAGCACCCGCGATCCGGTCGCGGCGGGCGTCGCGACAAACGTCTCAGCGGGTGTAGAGCGGCGACATCGCGAGCGCGAACTGCGGCATCAGATCGGGATTGATCGCGCGCGCCGGCAGCGGGACCAGGTCGACCAGCTTGTCGTCGCCGACCCGGATCGTGGTCCGCCCGGTCGCGGTGTCGACGTACCCCTCGTCACCCAGCGGCACCGACTGGGCCGTCGCCAGCTTGCTGATCGGAGCCATCAGCGCCTTCGCGTTCGGCGTCCGCCGGACCGTGCTGTACAGCAGGTTCGTCGAGCTCACCCAGCCGCACACCGGGTCGCCGGCCGGCGTCTGACCGTCCCGCCGGATCATCGCGGCGGCGCCCATCACCTTCTCGGCCGCGGACGATCCGCGCTCGCACTCCGGCCGCTTGAGCTGCCATTCCGCGTCCGGCAGACCCGGCGCCTGGAGTACGGCATCGCGCGCGATCTCGACGTACTTTGCCGGCGTCGCCTTCGGCCCGGCGATCTTGTACAGCTTGCCGTCCAGCAAGAACACCACGAACGTACTGGTCCCGTACGCACCTTCGCCGACGACTGCCGGTTTGGCCGGTTCGCCCTTGGTCGCCGCGTACGCCTTCTGGGTCGCCGCCAGCGTCGCCTTTGTTGCCGGCAGCACCGAAGTCTCCACGTTCAGCACCGGGCCGTTCGGGCCGATACTGAGCTCCAGCTGACAGACGTCGTACGTCGGGAAGCCGAAGTCGGCCGGCGGTGTCTTCGGCTGAACGTTCGCGACCGGTACGCCCAGGGTCGATTTCACCAAGGTCGCGTTCATGCGTACGCACAACGTGTCGGCGGCCTTCGCGGGCTCACTCGGCGTGATCGAGGGCGTCGCAGACGGGGTCTCCGAGTCCGGCGGCGTACTCACCGACACCAGCGGCGGCGCACTCGGCGCGTTCTCCGGCTTCAGCCCGCCACAGCCGGCCAGCAGCCCGGCCACCAGCCCTGTGATCACTACCCGGCGGATACGCATGATGACTGGAAGCCTAACCGGCGGCGCGGACAGCTCTTTCGCGGACGGCGTGTTCGTCGGTGCGGGCGTCGTAGCGCCAGAACTCGCGCAGCCAGGCCGCTGTGCCGAGCACGCCCACGACGCACAGCGCGCCGCCGCTGACGATCGCGGTCCGGACACTGGTCAGGTCCGCGACCACGCCGGAACGGGCCTGGCCGCCGAGCGGGCCGAGGGAGTAGCCGAGCATCTCGATCCCGGCCAGCCGGCCGCGCATCTCGTCCGGGATCGTCTGGTTCCAGATCACCGCGCGGAACAGCCCCGACACCATGTCGGCCGCGCCCGCGACGGCGAAGAACGCGATCGCGAACCAGATGTTCGGTGCCAGCCCGGCGACCCCGACCGCCGCGCCCCAGCTCATCGTCGCCAGTACGACCGCGCGCCCTTGATGATGGACGCGCTTCGCCCAGCCACTGGTCAGGCTGGCGCACATCGCCCCGATCGCCTCCGCGCTGTACAGCAGCCCGAGCAGCTTCGGTTCCTTCAGTACTTCGGTCGCGAACGCCGGGAACAGCACGATCGGCATCGCCAGGAACATCCCGACCATGTCCACCAGGTACGTCGCGAGCAGGTCCTTGCGCCGGAACGCGTACGTGATCCCGCCCCCGATCGCGCGCAGACTGGGAGCGCTCGTCTGCCCACTCGGCCGGTACGAGCCAAGACGGGCGTACAGCAGGGTCGCGAACACGATCCCGACCAGTTCGACGCTGAACGCCCAGGTCACGCCGACCGAACCGACCAGCACCCCACCCAGCGCCGGGCCGGCCAGTTGGCCGATCTGGGCGGTCAGGGAGCTCAGCGCGACCGCGGCCGGGATCTCCGCGTGCTTCACCACCCGCGGCAGCAACGCGTCGCGGCTCGGCCGCTGGAGTGACGAGGCGATCGCGTTCAGTGCGCCGCAGACGTAGATCAGCCAGATCTGCGGGTTCGGCAGCAGGGTGTTGGCGACCATCAGCGCAGAAATGACCACCTGGGCCAGTCCGGTACCGACCAGGAGCTTCCGGCGTTCCACATGATCGGCCAGCGCGCCGCCGTACAGACCGAACACGACCAGGGGCGCGATCGTCACCAGGCCCATCGCGCCGACCGCGAAGTTGGAGCCGGTCAGTTGGTACAGCTGGTACGGCAGCGCGACGTACCCGACCATGCCGCCGAGGAAGAACACCGACCCGGACACCAGCAGAATGCGGAAATCCCGCGAGCCGTGCCACGGGGTCAGATCCACCCGCAGCCGGGAAAAGCGGGTCCGGAGACTTAGAGCCACCTGAGTATGGTGACAGCACCTAGCGGCGCGGACGAACCTGTTTTTGGGCAACCATTTCCACCTGCGTCGAAAGGGTCGCTGGACACCGGTCGACTGACCCCCGGCGTCCTACGGTGGGAACCGATTGGTTGCCCAGGGCGTCAATCTTCCCGGCCCGGAAATCCGGCCGGACCCCCGTGAAGACGCATCGTGAAGACGAAAGAAGACACCGCATGATCTCGATCAAGTCGGTCGGTTCCCGGCTGCTCGGCACCCTCGTCGCGGGCGCCGCCGCCGGTACCACCCTGCTTGTTCCGTCCGCCGCGCAAGCAGCGGGCACCGCGGCAACCGCCGCCACCGCCGCCACCACTGCGACGGCCACCACCGCGGCGACCCGCGCGACCGCCGTGTCGGACGTACTGCTGCCCGGGCAGTACCTGAAGCCCGGCCAGTACCGCCGGTCCAAGAACGGCATCTACGCCCTGGTCATGCAGACCGACGGCAACGCGGTGCTGATCAAGGGCCGGACCCCGATCTGGGCGACGATGACGAACCGCAAGGCCTCGACGCTGATCATGCAGCGCGACGGCAACCTGGTCGTCATCTCCGGCCGCACCCCGGTCTGGGCCAGCGGCACCGACGGCAGCACCGGCGCCCACCTCGAGGTCCAGAACGACTCGAACCTGGTCATCTACAACACCCGGCACAAGGCGGCCTGGAGCCGCTACATGATCATGGTCACGCTCGGCTCCGGCCGGAACCTGACCTGGCCGAACGCGCTGTACTCGCACAACCGGATCTACCGGCTGCAGATGCAGTCCGACGGCAACGCGGTGATCGTGAAGAACGGCCGGACGCCGATCTGGAGCACCAAGACGATCAGCAAGGGTGGGTACGCGACGATGCAGACCGACGGCAACTTCGTCGTGTACAGCGCCGCGAAGCGCCCGCTCTGGGCCACCAAGACCGTCCGCCGCGGCGCCGTCCTGCAGATGCAGGACGACGGCAACCTCGTGGTCGTCTACGGCCGCACCCCGATCTGGGCCAGCAACACCGGCCGCTGATCGCCCAGCGTCCTCTGACGCTGGACACCGGACTGAGCCGCGGCGACCCAGGCGGGGGCGCCGCGGCTCACTCATGCCGTCAGTGGCAGCAGCGCGCTCAGATCGGTGCGCTCACCGCTGGCACGGAGTTTGCCGGTGGTACCGGCCTCCGCCCACGTCGTACGGCCGAGAGCGACCGAAATCCACAGGTCCGGCGGTAGTTCGATCACCGCGCCGGGCGTACCGCGGGTGTGCCGCGGTCCCTCGATGCACTGCACCGCGCCATAGGGCGGTACGCGTACCTCGACCGCATGTCCGGGCGCCTTCGCGACCAGGATCTTCAGCAACTCCTTCGTCAACAGCTTCAGGTCGGCGCGATCGGCCGTACCGTTGTCGTAACGCTGCAAGGCCTGCTGAAAGGGAACGGGCATCTCCACGACGTGCCAGCGTACGCGGCAGTTTGCGGTAACGCCCCTCTCGTCAGCGATAATCGGGCGGGACAGAGGAAGCGAGGTCGGGATGCTCACGCCCAGGCACCAGGCGCTGCTGATGACGCTGGCGGGAATGACCGTCGGCGTAGCCGTGTTCGGCGCGGTGCTCGCCATCAACGGCGGCAATCCGTTCGCCGCCGAGCCGCAAGTGGGGGTCGTGACTCCGGCTCCGACCGGTCAGCCGTCGCACACCGACGGCCTCCAGGCGGCCGGCCTGCAGTACGTCGTGCAGAACTTCGGCACCGGGGACGAGCCGGTGTCCGCGGAGGTCCCGGCGGGCTGGAAGAGCTCCCAGGACGGCACCCGGCCCAAGTTCGTCGACCCGACCGGCGTGTGGCAGATCCGGTTCGACACGCGCGGCAGCAAGCAGACCCCGGACCAGCTGGTGGTCAGCCGCGAGCGCAGCATCGACGAGCGCGAGCTGAAGGTGATGAGCCGCGACGACGGCCTGCTGGTCTACACCTACGTCGACCAGAACCGTGGTCCGCGGATGGGGCTGTCCCGCTGGATCTCCACCGATCAGGGCCAGTCGACCGCGGTCGAGATCACCGTCGGCGGCCGCCCGCAGGACGAAGCCGGCCTGCGCGCCATCCTCCAGCACGCGACCGACACCCTCAAGGTTCCCGTCTCCGCCAACGACAACCGCCCGAACTGACCCCGCCCCAAACCGGTTTGGGGCGGGGCTGGCGTGGCGCACGGTGGGGCGGGGAGTTGGTGGGTTTCAGCACTTGATGTCGGCGGCCGGGGTGTTGCCCTGGGCGAGATAGCTCTCGACCACGTTCTTCACGCAGGCGTTGCCGGACAGGTACGCGGTGTGGCCGTCGCCGTCGCGGGTGACGAGGATACCGCTTTCCAGCTGGTGCGCGAGGCCGACCGCCCACTCGTACGGGGTGGCCGGATCGCGGGTCGTACCGAGGACCAGGATCGGCTTCGCGCCGGCCGCCGCGATCTTGTGCGGGGTGTTGTTCGGCTTCACCGGCCAGTTGATGCACGACACCGACGACCAGGCCAGGAACGAGCCGAACCGCGGTGACGCCGCGGTGAACTTCGGCAGCTCCGCCTGCAGCTGCGGGATCGACGTGACATCGGGGTGATCGAGGCAGTTCACCGCGATGATCGCCTCGTTCGAGTTGTCCGCGTACCCGGTCTGCTGCCGATCGGTGTACTCGTCGGCGAGCGCGAGCAACCGGGCACCGTTCCCGGCCAGACCGTCCGCGACCGCATCCTCGAGCCGCGGCCAGAAGTCCTTCAGATACAGCGGGTAGATCAGGCCGAGCACGACCAGTGCCTGCGTGACCTTGCGGTTTCCGTTGCCCGGCAGCGGGTTGGCGTCGCTGTCCTTGACCAGCTGGTCGACCTTGGCAAGCACCTCGCTCTTCGTACTGCCGAGCTTGCAGGACCGCTGCGCGCAGTCCTCGGCGAACGCGTCCAGCGCCTTGTCGAAACCCTGCGCCTGCGCGATTCCCATCTGCTCGGAGGTCAGCGAGGGATCGACCGCGCCGTCGAGGACCATCCGGCCGACGTTCTTCGGGAACAGTTCGGCGTACGTGGCGCCGAGGTACGTGCCGTACGACATGCCCAGGTAGTTGAGCTGCGCATCGCCGACGATGCCACGCAGTACGTCGAGATCGCGCACGGTGTCCTTCGTCGACACGTGCGGCAGCAGCCGGCCGGAGCGCTTCTCGCAGCCGGCGGCGAAGATCTTCGCCTGCTTGTCCAGATCGGTGATCTCGGCCGGGTTGTCCGGCGTGCCGTCGGTGGCGATCATCGTGTCCAGCTGCGCGGTGTCCAGGCACTTCACCGGCGTGGACTCGCCGACACCGCGCGGATCCCAGCCGACGATGTCGAACTTCCGCAGCAGCGGCGTGCCGAACAGCATCGGCGCCTGCTGGGCGAGCTCCTGACCGGACGCGCCCGGTCCGCCCGGGTTGACGAAGAGCGTGCCGATCCGGCCGCCGCGGTCCTTGGCGAGCACCTTCCGGGCCCGCAGCTCGATCGTCTGGCCGGCCGGTTTCGTGTAGTCGAGCGGGACCTCGATGGTCGCGCACTGCTGGTTCGAGCCGCAGCGTTCCCAGTCCACGTTCTGCTGGTAGAACTTCGCCAGCCCGGCCGGGATCGGCCCCGCGGGGCCACTCGGCGGGTTACTGCCGATGCCCGGCGCCGTACTCCCACCGCCGGCGTTCTGCGCGCGACTGGCTACGCCACACCCACTCACCAGTACCGCGAGAACTGCCACCAGCACGATCGGCCTGCGGACCTTCACTGCGTACTTTCTCCCTCGTCGTCATGATGCAGCCGGCGCCGCCGCCGCGGCTTCCGCACCCGGCGCGCTGCCCGCGACTCACCTTCGGGTTCCGCTCCGGCCGCCTCGGTCGGCGCTTCGGCCTGCTCAGCGCGCGGTTCGGGCTGCTCGGTGCGGTCGGGCTGCTCGGTGCGGTCCGCCGGCTTGGTGCGGTCGGGCTGCTCGGCGTTCGGTTCGGTTGTGGTGGGTGGTTCGGGCAGTGGTTCTCGTACCGCGGCCTCGATCGGCGGGGCGTCCGGGGTCGTCGTACTCGAGGCCTCGTACTGCTGCCGTGGCGAGCACACGTCCGCGCGGCTGCAGGCGCACCGCCGGCCCGAAGCCGCCAGCCGCACGACCACCGTGTCACTCGGTACGTTGTGCCCGACCACCACTCCATCACCCGCGGGGGTCTCCACCGCGCTCCCGACCGCCGGCGCCTTCGCGTTGAACTCCTGGTACAGCGGGTGCTCGTACTTCAGGCAGCACATCAGCCGCCCGCACGCGCCGGAGATCTTCAACGGATTCAGCGGCAGATCCTGGTCCTTCGCCATCCGTACGCTGACCGGCTCGAAGTCCTTCAGGAACGTCGCGCAACACAGGTCCCGCCCGCACGGGCCGATCCCGCCTTGGAGCCGGGCCTCGTCGCGGGCGCCGACCTGCCGGAGCTCGATCCTCGCTCGCAGCGCGCGGGCGAGGTCACGTACGAGTTCGCGGAAATCTACCCGGTGCGGCGCGGAGAAGTACACGATCACCAGCTGGTCGATGTCCGGGCGCCGGTCGACGAAGTCGATCCCGACCACCTTCATCGGCAACCCGTGCTGGCGGATGGTGCGTTTCGCGATCACGCGCGCGTCGGCGCGGCGCTGGCGGTTCTGCTCGTCCCGATCCAGGTCGGCCGCCGAGGCGATACCCGCGCAGGCGGGGAGGCCGCCGATGTCCTCGGTCACGTACTGCGGCGCCCAGACACACTCCGCGACCTCAGGCCCGTCGTCGGTAGGCACCAGCACCTTGTCCCCCACCCGAGGCCGAAACTCACCCGGATCAAGGTAGTAAAGCCGCCCATACCGCTCGAACGACACCGCCATAACCATGCCCACGTCCGCAGCCTACTTCCCCCCTTCCCCACCTGTCCCCAGGCAGGCAACGGGCGCACCACAGTCCGTTAGTCACCGTTACCGACGGTGGGGGGGTGGGGATGCCCGCTCGGGGAGCATGCGTGCGCCCTCGCCTCTCCGCGGGCCAGTCCACTTCGGAGGTTCGGCGGGAGCGGCGGGTGCTTGGGTGTTAGCGGTGGCTGTTTTTTACTGTGGTGGTCAGGGGGTTTTGGTTGGGGCCGTAGGCGGCGCAGATGGCCAGGCGGTCGGTGCGGGTCCACTGGGACTTGGTGGGGGTCCAGTAGGTGATTTCCAGTTCGGAGTCTGCGGTCGCCTTGCCTACGTACGAGGCGAAGAGGGGGTCGCAGGCGCGCTCGGTGGCCTGGTCGACGCCCTTGTCGCCCGGCCAGGGGCCCGCGGGGAGGTCCGGGCGGGCGAAGATCTCGCCGTCGTGGGGCATGTCGCAGGGCTGGCGGATCACCTCGAAGTCCTGGCCCGACTCGTCGAAGCACTCTCCGATCACCAGGTCGTCGACCGGGGTGGTCGGGCTGTTCGAGTACGACGACACCGGCCGCCCCGAGCCGTAATCGTCATCCACCGACGAACCGTAGGCGAACAGCAGCGTGAACAGCAGCACGTACCCGATCGTGACGACTGATCCGATCACCAGACCGGCGATCGCCATCCCCTTGCCGCCCTGGCGGGTGCGCTTGATCTGGACCAGCGCCGCGATCCCGAGCCCGATCGCGACCGGCGCCGACAGGCCGATGAAGAAGCCGCCGATCCCGGTCGCCAGCGCGGCGGTCGCGAGCCCGTTCGTGGAGGCCGTCGAGCCGGGGTACCCGTACCCGTACGCCGCCGGCGGTTGCCCGTACGGCTGCGGGTACTGCCCCGGCCCGTACCCCGAACCGTACGGTGCCTGCTGCCCCGCCGGCGCCGACCCGTACGGCGCCTGCGGAGCGCCCTGCCCGTAAGGCGGCTGCGCCGAGCCCTGTCCGTAGGACGGCTGCCCATAGGACGGCTGCCCGTACGGCGGCGGCTGCTGCCCCGGCGCAACCCAAGGCGCCGGACCAGCCGGAGGCGCCGCGGGCTGCTGCGCACCAGGCTGATGCGGCTGGGGCGGCTGTGGTTGTTGTGGGTTCGCGTACGACGGGAACGCGCGTGTCGGATCGTGTGGACGGTCTTGTGGCCGGTCCTGTGGGCGTTCAGGTGCCGGCTCGTACGGTGGCTGACTCACGCTTCCCCCAGTGCTCCCCCGCGCGTCTAGCGCTGCGATCCGCGCATCGTACCGGTCAGCCGGGTTCCCGGCATACCGACCAGGCACAGTACGTTGCCGTCAGCAACAGCACGATTTTCCAGTACGACGTAGTACATGTCCAGCTCGGACCGCTCGTACGGCTTCCCGACGAAATCCACGAACGCCCCGGCGCACTGCTGCGTCGCCGCCGCCCCGGTCTGGGCCGCGGACAGCCCGGCCAGCGCGGCGCGCACCTTGGCGTACGCCTCGCCGCTGTGCGCCCCGGCGCAATCCGCGATCCGGACCAGCTGCAGCGACGACGTGTCCAGGTCGGCGTCGAAACAGCGGCCGACCTCGACCTTCGAGATCGGTACGGTCCGGCCGATTCCGGCCCGCCGCTCGCCGATCAGGTTCATCGTGACGGCGACCCCGATCGCGATCACCCAGCACAGCGACAGCAGCAGCGCCGCCTGCGCGAGCCGTTTTCCCTGGCTGCCGGTGCGTTTGATCCGGCGCAGCGCGACCACGCCGAGGACGACCGCGAGCGGCACCAGGCCGGGCAGGCTGGTCGCGAGCGCCGCCACCGCGTACCCGTCCGGTTTCCGCTTCGGCTCCGGAACACCCTCCAGCCAGGACTCAGCCGACGGCAGCGACGGCCGCGCGGGCTGGATCGGGGAGGTGTTCATCGGCGTCCGTTCGAGACTGTGGCACCGAGCGGTCCACTTCGCCCGGACACTCAGTCATCGGACCTGCCGGTCTCGGTGTTACACCACCCGCGTGCCGCCGTGACGCAGGCCTCACCACACCTTCTCAGCAGGCGCTCAGCGAGCGAGCCGGCGCGGGATGCTGAAGCCGTCGCTGCTGCCCTCGAACAGCCCGACCGTCATCGCCTCGAGCGCGACCAGCGGCGCGACGTTGGCCTCGATCGCCTCCCGGCAGGTGGCGATCGCGTCGATCCGGCGGATCGTCTGCTCGGGCGTCGTGCGGGCGCCGAGCTGCTCGATGTTCCGCCCCAGCTCGGCGTTGATCAGCTCGCTGCCGGAGCGCGTCTGGACCACCAGCACGTCCCGGTACAGCGCCATCAGGTCGACCAGCGAGCGGTCCAGGACGTCACGCTCCCAGCGCTTGGCGCGGGCCTTCTGCTGGTCCTCCAGCTCCTTCAGCGCCGCATTCGCCTCGCGGGGCTTGGCGCCCTTCGTACCCACTCCGAGCGCCTGCTCGAGCGCCGACCGCTCCTTTTCGTCGACCTTCTCCGCGCTGGCCTTGGCCTCCACCTTGGCGGCCTCGAGCAGCTGCTGCGCGGCCTTCAGGCAGGCGCCGAGGTCACGCAGCGTGAACGGAACCTCCAGTACTTTGCTGCGCCGCTCCCGGACCGCCTCGTCCCGGGCCAGCGCCCGCGCCCGGCCGATGTGGCCCTGCGCCGCCCGCGCCGCGAACCAGGCCAGCTCCTGATCCACCTCGAGCTTGCGGGCGAGCATCTCCGCGACGGCCGCGACCGGCGGCGTACGAAGCACCAGCAACCGGCACCGCGACCGGATCGTCGGTACGACATCCTCGACCGTCGGCGCACACAGCACCCAGACCGTACGCGGCGCCGGCTCCTCGATGCTCTTCAGCAGCGCGTCGGCGGCCTGCTCGGTCAGGCGGTCCGCGTCCTCGACGACCATCACCTGCCAGCGGCCCTGGGTGGGGCTCATCGCGGCCCGGCGAACCAGCTCGCGGACCTCGCTGACGCGGATCGACAACAGCTCGGTCCGGATCAGGGAGATGTCGGGGTGAGCGCCACTGAGCGCCGTCCGGCACTCGTTGCACTCGCCGCAGCCGTCGTTCGCGCACTGCAGCGCCGCCGCGAAGGCACGGCCCGCGTTCGACCGGCCGGAACCCGGCGGCCCGGTAATCAGCCAGGCGTGCGTCATCCCGGCCACCGCAGGCCCACTCTCACCGCGCAGAACCGCGGCCGCACCCCCGACAGCCTTCCGCAGCACGGCAACCGCCGGCTCCTGGCCGACCAGGTCGTCCCAAACACTCATAGGTCCACCTTCGGCAGCAGCGGTTGGAGTCTGGCGCGGATCTGTTGGGCGATGTCCTCGCGGTCCTGGGTCGCGTCGACGACCAGGTAATGCTGCGGCTCGGCGGCGGCCAGCTCGAGGAACGCGAGCCGGACCCGCTCGTGGAAGTCGTCGGACTGCGCCTCGATCCGGTCCCGTTCGGTGAACCGGCCGAGCCCGCGCTTCGGCGGCAGGTCGAGCAGAATGGTCAGATTCGGCCTGAGGTCGTCAGTGGCCCAGCGGTTCACCCGCTCGACGTCGGAAAGGTCGAGATCCCGGCCGGACCCCTGGTACGCCAACGCGGAGTCGACGTACCGATCGGTGATCACGACCGCACCGGCCTTCAGCGCGGGTTTGATCACCGAATCGACGTGTTCGGCCTTGTCGGCCGCGTAGATCAAGGCTTCCGCGCGGTGCGAGATGTCGCCGGTCGCCGGGTCCAGCACGATCTGCCGCAGGGTCTTGCCGAGCTCGGTGGCACCGGGCTCGCGGGTCAGCAGCACTTGCTGGCCTTGCTCTTTCAGCCATTTCACCAGGAACTCGGACTGCGTCGACTTCCCGGCACCCTCGCCACCTTCGAGCGCGATGAACAATCCGGTCGTCGGGTAGTCGCCGCGGGTCTTGCCGAAACTGCGCCGCACGTCCCGCCAGAACGGAACGCCCGGCCGGTCGTCCATCTGCCGCCAGGCGAGCAGACCGATCACCCCAGCCAGGATCGCAGCGGCCAGCATCGTCATCGAGGCACCGCTGTACGTCGCCGAGTGCCCGCCGATCGTCCAGGTGTGGCGCCCGATCGCCCCGGCGGCGAACGGCGCGATCGCCAGCGTGATCGCGAGCACCGTCCGGACCGCCGACTGCACGAACGCGAAGGTACGGCCGCGGACGGCGTCCGGCACTTCCAGGCCGAGCAACGTGTACCCGGACACCCAGGAGGCGCCGGCGCAGAAGCCGAGCAGGATCGCGATCATCGTGGCGATCTCGAGCTGCTGGATCAGCGCCAGCCCGGTCAGGCAGATGCCGGAGCCGACCAGCCCGGCCGCGAACAGCCGGCGCCGCGACAGCCCGGAGAAGATCCGCGGGCCGAAGCCCATCCCGAGCGCGAGCCCACCGAACACGGCACCGAACAGCAGGCCGTACCCGGGATCGCCGGCGCCGAAGTCCTCGACGTACGTGCGGCCCAGACCGATCACGACCGCGCCGGCCGCGAAGGCTCCGGAAATGCCGATCACCAGGCCGCGGACCACCGGCGTCCCGGTGACGTACGACCAGCCTTCGACCATCGTCCGCCACAGCGTCGGGTGTTCTTCGTGGTCGTGCACCGCGCGGCCGATCTCGGCGACGGACACGATCGCGAAGGCCGAGATCGCGAAGGTGGCCGCGTTCACGTATACGGCCAGGTCGATGGAGAAGTCGCCGGCCCAGCGGGTGACCAGGGTGATCGCGGTGAAGATGGCGGCCGCCGGAAGCGCGGAACCGTACGTGGTGATCAGGCTCAGCTGGTTCGCCGCCTCGAGCCGGTGCCGGGGCACCAGGTTCGGCACGCTGGCGTCCTTGGCCGGGCCCCAGATCAGGCTGACGATCTCGATCAGTACGGTCGCGACCAGCAGCCAGGTCAGCGTCCCGACCAGCGGGATCGTGACGAAGAACGCGGCCCGGACCAGGTCGCCGACGATCATCGTCGCCCGCCGGTCCAGCCGGTCCGCGACCCAGCCGGCCACCGGCCCCATCACCAGCGCGGGCAGCACCCGGAGGAACAGCACGCCGCCGATCGCGAAGTTCGCCAGCTGGTAGTTGTCGCCGGCGAACGACTTCGCCATCGCGGTCAGCGCCAGCAGACCGATCCAGTCACCCAGGCTGGACAGCCCGAACCCGATCCACAGCCGCCGGAACGCCCGGATGCGCAACACCGCGCGCACGTCGTGCGACGGTGCAGGATCGGTCAACGGGTCATAGGCCTCCGGCACGCCTAAAGCCTAGTGGGCAGCGTGGACAGCCTCACTCAGTGCATCCAGTGCCGCCTTCAGCTCCGTTGGCGCCGGGTACCCGAAGCCGAGCCGGAAGACGTTCGGCTCGTCACCGAACCAGTCGCCGTCGGCCAGGCGTACGCCCAGCTCGGCCGTCGTACGCCGGAACCGCGCCAAATCGACGTCCGGCTTCAGGCGGATCACGCACAACGCGCCGGCGTCGGGGCGTACCCACTCCACCGACTTGTTGCTCTGCACCCAGTCTTGGGTGATCTGAAGGTTCTCCTGAAGCCAGGACCGGCGGTGCGCCAGGATGGTGTCTTCCTGCTCGAAGACGCGGACCGCCAGCGCCTCGCAGACCGGGGACGCGGAGACGACGGTGTTGAACTTCGCGGTGACCAGCTGCTCCACGAGGTTGTCGTCGGTGCTGATCACCCAGCCGATGCGCAACCCGGCTGCTCCATGACACTTCGACAGGGAGGCCACTGAAATGACCTTTGGGCCAAGGCTGAGCGCGGTGTTGGCGACCAGGTCGTCGCCGTAGGTCGCGCTGCGGTAGGTCTCGTCGACCAGGAGATAGGCCTCCGGACAGATCTCCGCCATGGCTGCGACCACGTCTTGCAGGACATCGCGCGGGATCGTGACGCCGGACGGGTTCTGCGCTGTGGCCAGGCTGACCAGTTTGGTCTCGGGCGTCAGCTTGGCGCGGACCGCTTCGGCGGTGAGTTGGTACGCGTCGTCGAAGGTCAGCGGGACTACCCGAACGTCCGCGCCCAGCGACTCGTACGTGCTGCTGGTCATCGGGAAGAGCGGGGCGGTCGTGACTACCTGGCCGCCGGCGTCGGCGAGGAGGTAGGAGAGCAGGAAGATGCCGTGCATTCCGCCGATCGTGACGACGACCTGGTCCGGGCGTACGCCGTGGCGGTCGGCGATCGCGGTACGCAACCGGGCGTCACCGTCGGCCGTACCGTAACCGAGCTCCAGGTCCGCCAGCTCGGGCGTCAGCAGGTCCGCGAGCCGGAGGTCCGGGCCGTAGCTCTCGCCCAGGTCGTGCTGAACGTGCTCGGCGGTCAGAGACATGATCTGGTGACGCGGAAAAGTGGGCATACGGCCATGGTTGCGGGCCTGCGCTGGTGTCTGCAGAGCCAATCCGGCAGAATTGGTTCGCGGATGAGACCAATCGAAGTGGTTGACCGATTGGGCCGCTGGTCGTCCGGCCGCGGCCCTCTGTATGTGCTGCTCGCGACCCGCCTCCGGCAACTGATCGACGACGGCGAACTCCCGCCTGGTGCAGTGCTGCCGCCGGACCGTGCACTGGCCGGCGCGCTAGCGGTCGGGCGTACCACGGTGGTCGCCGCGTACGACCTGCTGCGTGCCGAAGGGCGCATCACCCGCCGGCAGGGCAGTGGTACGCAAGTAGCCGGCGTACCGTCCGGTGGGGTCGTACCGGACGCACCGGTTGATCCGATGTTCCTGGACTCACTGGAAGCGCGTGACGACGACGTACTGCTGGCCATCTGCGCGGCTCCTGGCGATCCACCCAAGGAGCTGGCCGAGGCGTACGTACGGATCGCCCCGGAGCTCGCTGCACTTGACCACGACATCGGCTACTACCCGTACGGGCATCCGGCCTTGCGGCAGGCACTGGCTGATCGCTACACGGCCCGTGGTGTGCCTACTGGGCTAGAGCAGGTCATGGTGACCAACGGAGGTCAGCAAGCACTGTCCTTGCTGGCACGTGCGTTGGTGTCGCCGGGTGATCGGGTGCTGGTGGAGGCGCCGACGTATCCGGGTGCACTGGAGGCGTTCCGGGAGCAGGGGGCTGTGCTGCATGGTTTGCCGGTGGGGCTGGAGGGCATCGAGGCAGCGGTCCGGGAGCGGCGTCCGGCGGTGGCTTATGTCATTCCGACCTACCACAACCCCACTGGGTCGGTGATGTCTGCGCTGACGCGGCAGCGGTTGGCCGGTGTGGGTGTTCCAGTGATCGAGGACGAGGTGCCGGCGGACCTGGGTTTCCCTGGTGAAGTGCAGCCCGCGCCGCTGGCCGCGTACAGCTCCGCTGCCATTTCCATCGGTTCACTCAGCAAGAGCGTCTGGGGCGGTCTGCGGATCGGGTGGATCCGTGCTGCGGCTCCTCTGATCAACCGGGTGGCCCGGCTGCGCGCCGTACATGACCTGGGCGGCAATGTCCCCACGCAGCTGGCCGCCGTACACCTCCTGCCCCTGCTGGACGCGCCGGCCCTTCACACCACCCTGAAGACCCGGCACGACCACCTGCATGCCCTGCTAGCCCGGTCCCTGCCCAGCTGGCAGGTCCCGACGGTCCAAGGCGGTCAGTGCCTCTGGGTACGCCTCCCGTACGGCGACGGCGCCTCCTTCGCCCAAACCGCCCTACGCCACGGCCTGGCAGTCCTCCCCGGCACCGGCCTCGACATCACCGGCGCCGGAACCCCGTACATCCGCCTGCACTTCCGAGCCCAACCCCCAGCCCTAACCGAAGCCGTCCACCGCCTGACCAAAGCCTGGGCCGCCTACAACCCACCAACCACCCACCCAGTCCCCCACCCAACCCTCGCCATCTGACTGGAAGGTGTAGAACACAACGTTCTACACTTGGACCATGGACAGCATCCCGGTACGCGAACTCAACCAGCACACCAGTGCGGTGCTGGCTCGGGTTGCCAACGGCGAGTCACTCGAAATCACGGTGAGCGGTCGCCCGGCGGCTCGGCTGGTTCCCATCGACGACGGCAGCACCGTCCGCAGCGATCTGATTCGCCGAGGTCGGCTGATTCCGGCCAGCGACCCCGGGCCACTCGTCCTGCCGCCAGGTGAGCCGGACCTCTCGGTGGACTCCACCGAGATCATCGCGGACCTCCGCGAGGAGCGGCTGTGATCTTCCTCGACTCGGCGGCGATTGTGAAGATGATCCGGCGTGAGGCGGAGAGCGCGGCGCTCGAGACCTGGCTCGCGACGCAGCCGGACAAGCAGCTCGTGGCGTCGGCGCTGGTACTCACCGAGGTGCCCAGGGCACTCCGGCGCTCCGACCCTGGACGGCTCGCCGCTGTGCCGACCGTGCTCGCCAGGCTGGACCGCGTCGCGGTGGACGAGACCGTACTCGCCACAGCGGCTGCCTACTCGGACCCCATGTTGAGAACACTCGACGCCATTCACCTCGCGAGTGCTCAGACGCTTGTGCTCGAAGGTATGTCCCTGACGGCGCTTGTCACCTATGACAAGCGGTTGTTGGCCGCGGCAGGTGAGGTGGGGCTGCCTACCGCGGCTCCGGGTGCCGGCTGACCGTCCGCTAGTTGGTGAAGTGGAGGGTCAGGTGGGCGGGGGTGGTTTTCAGTTTGTCTCGGTCGGGGAGGGCGGGGCCGCAGGCGGCTGTGCCTACTCCGGTTTGGGCGATGTCCAAGGTGACGTAGGTGGTGTCGCCGGGGACCAGGTCTGGGGTGTGTTTGGCGGACTCCAGGTCCTGGGTGGTCCAGTCGCGGACGGTCAGGCCGAAGAGGTCGTCTGCCGCTTCGATGCGGAGAGCGTCGAGCTTGGCCCAGCGGGTGTCGATTCGCTGGCCGTTCTCCTGCGGACGGACATACGGGGTCTGCAGCTCGGCGACAGTGGCGGTGTACTTCCCGACCGCCGCGGCCGCGCGGGTGTCCACGTACGCCTCGTTCGGCCCAGTACCGAACCATTCGACCTGCTGCACCTTCGGCAGCTCGAACGTGATGCCCAACCGGGGCAGCACCTCCGGGAACAGCCCCTCGGGTACGAGGCTGAGCTGCAGCACCACACCATCCTCAACCGCAGTCCAACGCCACGTAGCGCGCAGACCCCACTGCAGCGCGGGCGGCGCAGTACGAGTGACAACCTCCCACGCACCGTCGTTCTCACCCTGCGAAACGATCCGGTGCTGTACGCGGTGCAGGCCCTGCTCACGCCACGCGTCCGCGACCCCAGGAATCGCGTCGTTGTCGATCGGCGCCCGCCACACGTCCAGCCGAACGTTCTTCAGCCCGGCAACGTCGATCCCGTTCACCCCGGTCGTACCCGCGGCCGGCGTACCAGTCAGCACCGGAGCGCTCGCGGCCGGCTCGTCCAGCCGAACCTGACCCCAGGCGATCCGATGACCGGCGTCAGCCCACGAGGTCGCCTCCGCCAGCTCGGCGGTGACAGTCAGCCAGGTCTCCGGCCGGCCCTCGGCGCGCAGCTTGTCCAGCGCCGGCGGCAGCTCGACCGACGCCGACTCACCCGGCGCAAGCACCGGAACGGAGAACGCGCTGCTCTCGACCAGCTCGCCCTCGACCTCGACCCGCGCCGTGAACACGAGATGACTGGTGTCCAGCACCTCGTAGTGGTTCGTCACCGTCACCCCACCGTTGCCATCAGCAACGATACGGACCGGCTCGATCACCTTGATGAACTCGTGCATCCCGGGCGACGGCGTCCGGTCCGGGAACAGCAGCCCGTCGCAGACGAAGTTCCCGTCGTGGATCGACTCGCCGAAGTCACCGCCGTACGCGTAGACCTCGCGCCCGTCGATCGTGGTCCGCAGCCCGTGGTCGATGAACTCCCAGATGAAACCGCCCTGGCAGCGCGGGTACTTCTCGAACACCTCGCGGTAGTCCAGCAGCCCGCCCGGCCCGTTGCCCATCGCGTGCCCGTACTCACACAGGATGTACGGCAGGTTCCGGTACTTCGAGGTGTCCGCGCCGATCTCCGCGCACTGCTCCGGCGACGCGTACATCCGCGAGTAGATGTCGACGAACTCCGCCTCGGTGTCGCGCTCGTAGTGCACCGGCCGCGACGGGTCGAGTTCCTTGACCAGGTCGTACATGGCCTTCAGGTTGTCGCCCATCCCGCACTCGTTGCCGAGCGACCAGATCACGATCGACGGGTGGTTCTTGTCGCGGTGTACGGTCCGGCGCATCCGGTGCACCAGATCGTCGCGGAACCGCTCGTCCATCACCGGGTTGGGCAGTTTCGGCGGCTGCGGTTCGTACCCGAAACCGTGTGATTCCAGGTCGCACTCGTCGATCACGTACAGGCCGTACTCGTCGCACAGCTGCAGGAAGTGCGGGTGCGGCGGGTAGTGGCTGGTGCGTACGGCGTTGATGCCGGCGCGCTTCATGATCAGTACGTCGTCGAGCATGTCCTGCTCGGTCACCGCACGGCCGCGATCCGGGTGGAACTCGTGCCGGTTGACGCCGTTGAACAGCACCCGGTTGCCGTTCACGGTGAAGATCCCGTCGACGATCGCGACCGTACGGAACCCGATCCGCAACCGGACGTCACCACCGGCGGTACGCAGCACGGCGTCGTACAACCGCGGCACCTCGGCGCTCCACGGCTGCACGCCCTCGACGCGGGTGTGCTCGCCGGTCGGTACCTCCAGCCCGAGCTCCGGGATGCTCACCGTGCCCGCGACGTCGGACTCGACCAGCAGCGTGCCGGCGCCGTCGACGTGGTCCCAGGCCGCCTTCACGAACACGTCGGTCGGCGCGTCCGGGCGGAGCGCGAGCAGGTTGACCTCGCGGAAGATCCCGGACAGCCACCACATGTCCTGGTCCTCGACGTAGCTGCCGGCCGACCACTGGTGTACGCGGACCGCGATCTGTGCTTCGTTGCCGGGAGCAACCAGCTCGGTGATGTCGAACTCCGAGGCCAGCCGGGATCCGGAGGACCACCCGACCCATTCGCCGTTCACGTACACCGCGAACCGGGAGTCGACGCCCTCGAACCGGAGCACGATCCGGGCGCCCGCGAAGTCGTCCGGGACGGTGACGGTGCGGACGTAGTCGCCGGTCGGGTTGTCGGTCGGCACGTACGGCGGCTCGAGCGGGAACGGGTAGACCACGTTCGTGTACGCCGGCTTGCCGTACCCGCTGAGCTGCCAGTGGCCCGGGACGGTGATGGTGTCCCAGCCGGTGGTGTCCGGGTCGGTCAGGTCGTCCGGGGCGGTCGCCACCGTCGGCGACAGCCGGAAGCTCCACTCCCCGCCGAGCGGCACCCGCCGGGCGTCGTCATCCAGCCAGGAACGCGGGGGCAGCAGGTTGGCCCCGGACCCGAAGTCCTCAACGTAGTCACTCACGAGACCCGAGCCTACGGCCAACTTGTTCACAACTCCACACCTATCAACAGATATGGACAACAAACCCCCAACCACTCACCCGGAGCAACAGCACGGGCGGGGCGCGGGGCGGCGTGGGGTGGGGCGTTGGGCGGTTGGGTGTTGGGAGGCGGGGCGTGGGTTATGGCTGGCAGTTCTTGCAGATGCCGACCAGGGCTACCTGTTCCGGGGCCAGGTGGAAGCCGAGTTCGCGGGCCAGTTTCTTGCGGGCCGACTCCAGGATGTCGCCGGGCGCGTCGATCACCGTGCCGCACTCGGAGCAGCGCAGATGCAGATGCCGCGGCGCCAGATCCCCCGCCAGGTGGTACGTCGTCCCGGCCCGCCCAAGGTGCACATGCGTGACCAGCCCGAACTCACCCAGCGCATCCAGCGCCCGGTACACAGTCGCCCGGTGAATCCCCGGCCGCAACTGCTCGGCCCGCTCACCGATCTGCTCGGCACTCAGGTGCTCTTCGGTGCCCGCGAGCACCTCGACCACCGCGAGCCGAGCGGGGGTGACCCGCTCGCCCCGATCCCGCAACCGCTGCGCGCTGACCTCAACCGCACTCGTCATCCGCGCTCCTTCGTCTACGCCCTGGGCACCATCAAACCAGGCTCAGGACTTCTTCGTCGCGCTCTTCTTGGCCGTCGTTTTCTTCGCGGTCGTCTTCTTGGCCGCCGTGGTCTTCTTCGCGGCAGTCTTCTTCGCCGTGGTCTTCTTGGCAGCTGTCTTCTTGGCGGCAGTCTTCTTGGCCGGCCGCTTCACCGGCCCACGCGCTCGCTTCTCCGCCAGCAGTTCAGCCGCCCGCAGCAAGGAGATGGTGTCGACCGAGTCGTCCTTGCGGAGCGTCGCGTTCGTCTCCCCGTCGGTGACGTACGGACCGAAGCGGCCCTCCTTCACCACCACCGGCTTCTTCGACTCCGGGTCCTCGCCCAGCTCCTTCAGCGGCGGTGCGGCCGCCCGGCGACCACGCTGCTTCGGCTCCGAGTAGATCTTCAGCGCCTCTTCGAGGGTGATGTCGAACATCTGCTCCTCGGAGGACAGCGACCGCGAGTCCGTACCCTTCTTCAGGTACGGCCCGTAGCGCCCGTTCTGCGCGGTGATCTCGTCACCGCTCTCCGGATCGACACCGACCACCCGCGGCAGCGACAGCAGCTTCATCGCGTCGTCCAGCCCGATCGACTCGAGCGTCATCGACTTGAGCAGCGACCCGGTCCGCGGCTTCGCACCCTTCGGCGCGTCCTCGGGAAGCACCTCGGTCACGTACGGACCGAACCGCCCCGCCTTGGCCACCACCTTCAAGCCGGTGTCCGGCGCGTTCCCGAGCTCGTGCTCGACCCCGGACGGCTGCTCCAGCAGTTCCTTCGCCTTGTCGACGGTGAGCTCGTCCGGCGGCAGGTCCTCGGGTACGTTCGCGCGCCGCTCGTCCTTGTCCTCGACATACGGCCCGTACCGCCCGACCCGGACCACGACCCCGCTGTCGTCCCCGCCGACCGGGAACGTCGACATCTCCCGGGCGTCGATGTCGCCCAGGTCGGTCACCATCGACTGCAGGCCCTCGAGGTTGTCGTCGCCGAAGTAGAACCGGGCCAGCACGCCCTCGCGCTGCAGGTCACCGGCGGCGACCTCGTCGAGGGTGTCCTCCATCGAGGCGGTGAAGGTGTAGTCCACCAGCCGGGTGAAGTGCTCCTCCAGCAGCCGGACCACGGCAAACGCCAGCCAGGCCGGTACGAGCGCCTGGCCCTTCTTGTAGATGTACTTGCGGGCCTGGATCGTGCCGATGATCGACGCGTACGTCGACGGCCGGCCGATCTCGCGCTCTTCCAGCTCGCGGATCAGCGTCGCTTCGGTGTAGCGCGCCGGCGGCTTCGTCTCGTGCCCCGAAGCCAGCACCTCGAGCGCGGGCAGTACGTCGCCCTCTTCCACGTTCGGGAGACGGGTCTCCTGGTCGTCGGTGCCGGCGGACGGATCGTCCGCGCCTTCGACGTACGCCTTGAGGAACCCGTGGAACGTGATCACCCGGCCGGACGAGGTGAACTCGCACTTCTCCCCGGTCGAGGCGGTCGCGTCGATCTTGATCGAGACGCTGTTCCCGGCCGCGTCCTTCATCTGGGACGCGATCGTCCGCATCCAGATCAGCTCGTACAGCCGGAACTCGGGGCCGCTCAGACCGGTCTGCGCCGGAGTCTGGAAGGTCTCGCCGGCCGGCCGGATCGCCTCGTGTGCCTCCTGCGCGTTCTTCACCTTGGAGGTGTAGACGCGCGGCTTCTCCGGCAGGTACGACGCGCCGTACAGCTCCCGGACCTGCGCCCGGGCGGCGGTGATCGCGGTGTCCGACAGCGTCACGCTGTCGGTACGCATATAGGTGATGTTGCCGTTCTCGTACAGCCGCTGGGCGACCTGCATCGTCTGCGACGCGGACATACCGAGCTTCCGCCCGGCCTCCTGCTGCAGCGTGGTGGTACGGAACGGGGCGTACGGCTTGCGGGTGTACGGCTTGGACTCGATCGACCGGACCGTGAACTGCGACTCGCGCAGCGCACCGGCCAGCGCGGTCGCGGTCGCCTCGTTCAGGTGGACCGTGTTCGCGCCCTTGAGCTCACCGGTCGAGCTGAAGTCGCGGCCCTGCGCCACTCGCTTGCTGTCCACCGAGACCAGGCGGGACGGGAACTGCCGCGGCGTCCGGCTCTCACCGGCGTCCAAGGTCGCGTCCAGGTCCCAGTACGAGGCGCTGCGGAAGGCGATCCGCTCGCGCTCGCGGTCGACCACCATCCGGATCGCGACCGACTGCACCCGGCCCGCCGACAGCCTCGGCATGACCTTCTTCCAGAGCACCGGCGAAACCTCGTACCCGTACAGCCGGTCCAGGATCCGGCGCGCCTCCTGGGCGTCGACGAGCGCCTCGTCGATGTCCCGGGCGTTGCCGACCGCGTCCTGGATCGCCTTCGGGGTGATCTCGTGGAACACCATCCGGCGGACCGGGACCTTCGGCTTCAGCTCCTCCAGCAGGTGCCAGGCGATCGCCTCGCCCTCACGGTCCTCATCTGTCGCCAGGAAGAGCTCGTCGGCGCCCTTGAGCAGGTCCTTGAGCTTGCGGATCTGCGCCTTCTTGTCGGCCGGCACCACGTACAGCGGGTCGAAGTGGTCCTCGACGTTCACGCCGAGCCGTGCCCACGGCAGGCCCTTGTACTTCGCCGGGATCTCGTCGGCGCCGCTCGGCAGGTCCCGGATGTGGCCGAAGCTGGACTCCACCACGTACCCGGACCCGAGGAAGCCGGCGATCATCCGCGCCTTCTTCGGCGACTCGACGATCACCAGACGCGTGCCCGCCGCTGTCTTCGTCCCTGCTGCCCCTGCCACTGCGCTCCCTACTCTCGTCCCTGCCGACAACGCCCTTCCACCGACGCCTGTTCCCCCGGCACAGACCGACTCGCCCGAGGACAGAGTACGGCCGACGGCAACGCATTTCTCAACGCACGGTAACCGGTCCGGCCCCTGGTACGCCTCCCAGGGTTTCAGAAAGTGGCGAACGCCCCACCCGGACCGCGCGTCGCGACCAGGCTTACGAGCGTACGCCGTCTCAGCCGGCGAACCGTACTTCGGGGAACTTCGGCGAATCGCCGCGGAGCAGCAGGACCGGGCGGCGGCGCAGCGTCAGGTCGAAGAACGCGCCCAGGTACTCGCGCTGCGCGAGCACGCTCCGGGCCGGTTTCGCGCTGCCGACCAAGGCCCGCATCACCGAGCCGATGACCGGGTCGTTGCCGTAGATGTCGTGGAACAGCTGGGAGAAGATGAACTGGTAGTCGGTGAACGCCTTCTGTTTGGTGTGCAGCAGTGCCAGATTCAGCCGGCCGCCGCGCTGCGCCGCCCAGAAACTCGCCCAGGACGGGTCGTAGTTGTCCTTGCCCGGGTCGGTGCGCTGGCTCTGGTCCGACCCGAACAGCAGGAACGGCCGATTCAGCCCCTTCTCGGCGACCTCACCAAGTGGCCCCTTGGCCCGGTCGTCCTGGAGCGTGCCGTCCAGGTCCACTCCGGCGGCCACCCGCCGGTCCACGAGCATCGTGTTCGCGGTCGTGTACCCGCCGAGCCCGTAGCCGAACATGCCGACCTTGCGCAGGTCGAGGCTGTCAGCGAGTCCGTCCGGCAAGTCCTTTCCGTCGGCGTCCGGGTTCTGCCCGTCGGCGAGGTGCTCCAACTGGTTCAGTACGAACCGCGCATCCGCCGTACGCGTCTCGAGTGCTGTCCGGGTCCAGGCCGGATCAGGCACCTCGGGCGCCGGCGCTCCGGGCAGGAAGCGCCCGCGCGGGAACTCGACCGGCGACTCGTGCGAATGGTCGATCGTGACCACGACGTACCCACGGCTGGCCAGGTCCTCGACCTGCGCGGTGTTCACGAACCGGCTGTCCCCCTGGCCGGGCGAGAACAGGACGACCGGGTGGCGGAGCGGTTGGACGGGGACGTCGACGCGCGCGTGCGTCAGCGTGTTCGCGAAGTCGAACGACCCGGGCGGCAGCGCCAGCCCTTCCTCGCCGGTCCACGCCTCGTCCACGTCGGCCGCAGTCTTCGGCGGCATGTACCTCGCGAACGGTGCACTCGCCGACATCGACGCCGGGTACCAGACGCTGATCATCAGCTCCCGCTGCCCGCTCGGCATGCTCGGGTCCTGCCGGGACCGGTCGATCAGATGGATCGCGGTCGTCCCGAGCGCCTTCCGCCCGGTCGGCGCCGGTACGCGGAACCTCACCGGATGAAAGTCGGGGTCGCCCTGCGTACGGAACTCGCCCGGATCGACCCGTGAACGGAACTCGTCCGGGTCGAGCGGCGTACGGAACTGGTCCGGATCGAGCGGTCGCGCGGACGCGAGGCCCGGCATGAGGAGCGCCAACCCCGCAGCCGCACCGGCCGTGAGCACGTGACGCCTGGTTGGCTTGAGGCTGCTGAGGCTGCTGTGGCTGCTGAGTCGTTGACGCGGCATGCGACTCATGGTCACCGCCACGCTTCTCTCCGTGATGAAGACCACATCCCAACTCGATGACAGCCGCCCTCACCCCAACCCTCCAACTCAGGGGTCAGCCCCGCAGGTGCAGGGTTGGCCCCTCGAATTCTCAGGGGGCAACCCTCCAACTCAGGGGTCAGCCCCGCAGGTGCAGGGGGCAAGCTGCTGACAAGATGACGGGATGCGAGAGTTGGCGGGGCGGGTGGTGGACGGGTTGCGGGCGGCGTTCGTGTCGGCCGGGTACACCGTGGCTGGGGTTGCGGAGCGGCTGGGGGCGGAGGCGAACGCGGCGCTTGCGCGGAACGAGACCTCGCCGGCGGCAGCGCGTACGGGGAGCGACGATCCGCTGGACACCATGATCCGGTTGTTTCTGCTGCAGCGAAGCGTGCCAGAAGAGCTTGTCCGCAACGCGTTTCCCGGTGTCGAGCTGGTTGCCTTGGGCATCATCGAGGTGAGTGGCGGCGAAGCCCGCGCGGTGCTGGACATCCGCCCGTTCGCGGACGACGAGCGGGACTGCTGGGTGGTCGCCGACCTCACCCCGGGCCTGGACGGGCGCCGCGAGGCGATGCGCAGCGACTACGTCCTCGGCATCGCACCGGCCAGCCTGAGCCTGATGCAGCTGACTGTTCCGGTCAAGGCGGACCGCGCGCTGGACATCGGCACCGGCTGTGGGATTCAGTCGCTGCACCTCGCGGACCGGGTCAACCAGCTGGTCGCGACTGACGTCAACCCGCGCGCACTGCAGCTCGCCGGCTGGACCGCTGCGCTCAATCACGTCGACGTCGACCTCCGCGACGGCAGTCTGTACGAGCCGGTGCGGGGCGAGCGCTTCGACCTGATCGTCAGCAACCCGCCGTACGTCATCTCACCGCCCGGTGGTGACCTCACGTACCGCGAGACCGGGTTCGCCGGTGACACCGTGGTCGAGCAGCTCGTACGAGAAGCGCCGGAGCACCTGACTGATGGTGGCTGGTGCCAGCTACTCGCCAACTGGACCTGTGTACGCGGCGAGCCGTGGCAGGACCGCATTGCCCGGTGGACGGGTGACCGCTCCGCATGGGCGGTCCAGCGCGAACAGCTCGACCCGTCGGAGTACGTGGAGCTGTGGCTGCGCGACGCGGGGCTGCACGGCTCACCCGCGTACGCGACCAGGTACGACGAGTGGATGCGCTACCTGGACCAGCACGACGTAGAGGCCATCGGCATGGGCTGGATCAGCCTGCACAACGTCGACGGCACGCTGTACGCCGAGTCCTGGCCGTACGAGATCGAGCGTCCGATCGGTCCGCACGTACTGCACCGGTTCGAACGCGTTGAGGGCCTGCCGGCCGATCTGACCGGTCTGCACTTCCGCGTCGCCGAGGACGTGATCCAGGAAACCACTGGTCAACCAGGCGCCGAGGACCCGGCCACCATCGTGCTGCGACGTCAGCGTGGGATGCGTAGGGCCGAGCAGGTCGACACCGTACTGGCCGGCTTCGTCGGCGCGTGTGACGGCGAGCTGAGCACCGGACAGATCCTTGCCGCCCTGGCTGACCTCATGGAGCGGCCGGTGGTCGACGTGCTGTCGGAGTACCTCCCACAGGTCAAACAGCTTGTAGTAGAAGGCTTCCTGGACTACTGACGGGACTACTGGCAGGGACTACTGGGCAGAGCGGCGACGGCGCTTCTCCGCGTACATGCGGCGATCCGCCTCCGTCAGCAGGTCACCAACCGACGTACCGTCCGCACTACTCGCCTGACCGACGCTGAGCCGCAGCATCGCGAACCAAGGCGCTTCAGCCCGCTCAGCCTCCCGCTCCGCCGCGGACTTGATCCGCTCAACCAACTCGGGCGCACCACGCTCATCCGGGTTGTCCAGCACTACGACGAACTCGTCACCACCTGCACGAGCTACCACATCCTCCGCACGGCACTGCTCAGTCAGCAGCTGTCCGACCCGCCGCAGCACCTCGTCACCACACGCATGCCCGTAGCTGTCGTTGATGACCTTCAGGTTGTCCACATCGATCGCCACTACTGCCACCGAGCGACCAGAGTCGTGCGCTACTGACATCCGCTCGTCCAGAGCTCGCCGGTTGCCCACTCCGGTCAGCGGGTCCTCCCGGGCCGCCTTCCACTCGGCGTCATGCCGGATTGACAGCTCATGGTTGGCAAGGGCGCTGCGTACGGCGTACAGACCGCGCAACCGCTCGGCCCACCAGCCACGGCTGATCGCCCGCGCGTACTGCAGGCCGACGGTCGCGCCGGTGTCCCCGGACTCCGCCACGATCTGCACTGCCGTGTGCCGAATCAGCGCCTCCACCGGCGGATCGGAGGTCGGCGGCAAATCACTCGCCGCCCGGTCCGCCGCGGCCAGTGCCTCGTCGATCCGCCCGAGCGAGAGGTACGCCCGCGCCAGGTACGTACCCGCGATCGCCGCCAGCTCGTAGTCGCCCAGTTTCGCGAGCTGGTCCCGGCAGTCCTTCAGGATCACCGACGCCTCGGCCGCACCGGTCTCGTCGTCGCTCGCCGCCAGCCACATCCGCCCGGCCATCGGCCAGTACCCGAGCAGGTCAGCGGCAAGAATCGCGTCCACCGCCTCAGCGGCCCATCGGTGCGCGGCCTGCCGGCGCTGCCTGATCTCCTCGTCGTACGACTGGTCGCCGAGCCGCTCCAGCTCGTGCGCCCAGCGCAGGTTCGACTCGGCCAGGTTCAGCCGGTTGATCGCGGGCGCTTCGCGGAGCCCCAGCGGATCATGGTCGCCGTCCGCCGCCAGCTCGAAGTGCGGGATGCACAACTCGTACAGCCGCAGCAGGTCGTACGCGTAGCCGAGGCCGGTGTGCGCCCAGCCGGCCAGACCGAGATCCCGGGTCCGCGACAAGGCGTTCTCCGCGGCGACCAGGTCCGCGACCGAGTCACCGCCCTCGCCGGTGCGGATCAGGGTGACGATCCGGAGCGCGATCGCGTTCGCCTCCCAGCCCGGCTCGTCGATCGCCCGCGCGACCCGGATACAGCCGTCGACCGCGTCCAGGGCCTCGGCCGCGTCGGTGCCGTGGTGCGCCGCGACGGCCCGCACGTACTCGGCGGCCGCCCGCTCGTGACTGGGCTCCGGGCCGAGCTCGGCGAGCAGCGCGCTGATGTCCTGCCCGGCCTCGGCCGGACTGCCGGACTGGGCCCGCGTCATCGCCGCCGCGATCCGTGTCGTCACCCCCGACGTCTCCCGCACCGCACCTCCCCTCCCAGTCTCACACTTTCCGTCGCTTGTCCGCGTACAGGCGCTGGTCCGCCACCGCGACCAGCTGATCCACCGCGATTCCCTCGGCCGTCGCCGCGAACCCGAGGCTCAGCCCGAGCCGGCGCAGCCACGGCTTCTCCGTCGCCGCCGCGATCGCCTCGACCGCTACCCGGATCCGCTCGGCCAGCTGGGCACCGCCCTTGGCGTCGGGCTGATCGAGCACCACGAAGAACTCGTCGCCCCCCGATCGAACCACGGCATCGGTGGCTCGTGCCTGTTCTACCAGCAGATTTGCCACAACCTGCAGCAACTCGTCGCCGCACGCGTGCCCGAAGCTGTCGTTCACGATCTTCAGGTTGTCCACGTCGATCGCCAGCAAGGTGACCGCGCGGCCCGAGTCACGGGCCGCCGTCAGCCGCTCGGTCAGGGCCCGCCGATTGCCCACACCGGTCAGCGGATCCTGCCGCGCCGCGTGCCACTCGGCGTCGTGCCGGGCCGGTAGGTCGTGCGCGGCCAGAGCATGCCGGACCGCGTTGAGCGCCCGCTGCCGCTCCTTCCACCAGCCCCGTGCGACCGACTGCGCGTACGCCAAACCGGCCAGCGCGCCGGGATCACCACCGATCGCCTCGAGCTCCGACCGGGTTTGGAGGACCAGCACCTGAGTCGCGGGGTCGGCCAACGGAATCAGATCGGCAGCGGCCCGGTCCGCGGCGGCCTTCGCCTGCTCGGACTTTCCCGCTGCCTGTAACGCGCGGGCCAGGTACGCGCCGGCGATCGCGAGCCGCTCGGTCTCACCCAGCTTGCTGATCTCGTCCCGGATCCCGGTCAGGTCGGCAACCGCTTTCGCCGGGTCCTCGCCGGTCGCGGCCGCGGCCAGCCAGAGCCGGGCACTGAGCCGCCAGAACTCCTGGCTCTCGTCGTCCACGACCACGCGCTCGGCCTCCCGGGCCCAGTACGCGGCCGAGGCCAGCCGGTCGGCGATCTCCCTTGTATACAAAGGATCGCCGAGCCGTTCCAGTTCGTGCGCCCAGCGCAGGTACGTCTCGGCGAGGTTCAGCCGGTCGATCGCCTCGGCTTCGGCGAGCTCGAACACGTCGTCGTCCAGCTGGGTGGCCCGTTCGTAGTGCGGAATGCACAGCTCGAACAAGCGCAGCACGTCGTACGCGTACCCGAGACCGGTGTGTGCCCAGGCGGTCAGGCCGGCGTCCTTCGTCCGGTTCAGCGCGGCTTCGGCGGCGACCAGGTCGTTGACCGTGTCCCCACCCCGGCCGCTGCGCGCGAGGTTGATGATCCGGATCGGCAGCGCGTTCGCTTCCCAGCCCGGTTCGTCGATCGCACGGGCGATCTCGATGCACGCGTCGACTGCCCGGAGCGCTTCGTCGGCATCACTGGCGTGATGCGCAGTCACTCCGCGGACGTACTCGGCCGCCGCCAGCGCGTAGCTGGGTACGCCGCCGAGCTCGGACCGGACCGCCTCGATCTCGGCCGCAGCGCCGGCATGCCCGCCCGACTGCGCAGCGGTCATCGCCCCGGCGATCCGGGCGGTCAGCGCCGCGTCCGCCGGCATCGCGCCATTCCCCATACCCGCAGACGGCCCTTTCCTGATCCGTCACCCGCACCTCGGGCCGGACCGCCCATTGTGGCCACCGACCCGGCTCCTGTCACGACCCGATACCGCCAGCGACCACCTGGTGCCACAATCAGTACACGCCGCGTCGCCATTTGCCTTGCCCCCAGGGGCAGGGTTTTACCGTGCGGCGGTGAAGTTCTCCGTCAGTTACAGCACGCCCGCGTACGGGACCGATCCCGAGCGGCTGGTCCGGTTCGCGCGGCACGCCGAGGCCTGCGGCTTCGAGGGTTTGTACGTACCCGAGCACCTCGCCCTCCACCAGGGCGCCACCTTCGGCGGGTACGAGCTGCCGGCCGACCTTCCGTACGGCGATCCGCTCGAGCTACTGACCTTTGTCGCGGGGGCCACTGAACGGCTGCTGCTCGGGACCGCGGTGTTGTTGCTGCCCTACCACCACCCGGTGCAGCTCGCGAAGCGGCTGGCGACGATCGACGTGCTGTCCCAGGGCCGGCTGCGGCTGCTGACAGTCGGGGTCGGGAGCCTGCCGGGCGAGGCGCGGGCGATGGGCATCGACTTCGCTTCGCGCGGGCGACGGACGGACGAGGCGATCGACGTACTGCGGCTGCTGTGGTCGGGCGCCGACGTCAGCTACTCGGGCGAATTCTTCGAGTTCGAGAACGTGAGCAGCTTTCCGCATCCGTTGGCACCGCTGCCGATCCACATCGGCGGATCGAGCCGGGTCGCCGCTCGCCGCGCCGGCGCCCGGGGCGACGGGTACTTCCCGGGCGGCGCGCTGACCCCCGCCGAGCGCGCGGCACAGTGGGATCTCGTCCGGACAACAGCCGGCCGGGACGATCTCGAGTACACCCGCTGGGCGTCCATCGACCTGACCGCGGAGGCCGTCGCGGCGTACGCGGAGCAAGGCGTCACCCGCCTTGTCGTCACCTCGGCCGACCTCGCTGACCTGACCACCTTCGCCGAACGGCTGATTTAGGACACCCGCTTGCCGTCCTCGCAGAGCACGACGGTGCCTTCGCGGATCGCGTCCAAAGCAGCGGTCAGGCGGTGCGCGAGCATCGGTTTGCCGAGCGTACGGGCCTGATCGAGCGTGTACAGACCGGTCGACAGGATCTCGCCGTCCGGGAAGACGAACCCCGCGACGTCAGCCTCCTCCAGCACGCCGCCGTCGAACACGAACACCATCGCGTCGGGGCGCCCTTTGGACCCGTGCACGTGGTCGACGACCAGCAGGCGGCCGACCGCGCGATCGGTGCCGAGCTCCTCGGCCAGCTCCCGCGTCGCCCCGGCCCACGGCGACTCATCGGCCTCGACGACACCGCCGGGGATCTCCCAGTTCGACTTGTAGGACGGCTCGACCAGCAGCACCCGCCCGTCCGCCGACCGGAACAGCACCCCGGCAGCCACCCGCTTCCGCGGCAACCCCGCCAGGTACTCCGGGTACTCCGGCACCGTTTCGCCCACGCCCATCAGGTCCTCCCCACCAGTGCACCACGCCCCTCCAACCCGGTTCCCCAAACCGGTTTGGGGAATGGAACGGCCCATTCCGGGAGTGCAACCTTCCCCGCTCCACGTACAAAACCGCCCCAAACCGGTTTGGGGAACGCAGCACCCACTTGATGAAAGCCGGCGGGCACCCCCCGGGCGGCGTTACCCGGCAGCTTGCTCGGGGGTGGTGGCGTGCAAACGAACAGGGAGGGTTTCGACGCCGTACACGAGGGAGAAATCGCGGAAGCGGAGCTGGGTCTCCGGGACGGCGAGGGCCAGGTCGGGGAAGCGGTGGGCGAGCGCGGTGAACGCGGCCCGGAGCTCCATCCGGGCCAGCTCGGCGCCGACGCAGCGGTGCATGCCGTGGCCGAAGGCGAGATGCGCGGCCGAGGCGTTCCGGCGCGGGTAGAAGTCCTCCGCGTCCGGGCCGAAAATCGCCTTGTCGCGGTCCGCGCCGGACAGCGAGATGGCGACCAGGTCGCCCTTCTTCAGCTGGTGACCGAACAGCTCCTGATCGTGCTTGGCGAACCGCGGGAACGCGACCTGGACCACGGTCAGGTACCGCAGCAGCTCCTCGACGATCCCGTCGACGGCGCCCGGCTCGGTCCGGATCCGCTCGAAGTTCTCCGGATCCCGCATCAGCACCAACGTGCCGAGCGCGAGCATGCTCGCGGACGTCTCGTACCCGCCCAGGAAGACGCCGTCGGCGAGCCCACCGAGCTCGACGTCGTCGATCGCGTCACCCTGCTCGCGGATGATCGACCCGATCAGCCCGTCGCCCGGGTTCGCGCGCTGCTTCCGGACGATCTCGAACAGGAACTCCCGCGACTCGCTGGCCGACCCGAACACACCGATCCCGCCGCCGGACAGGTCGAACCGGGCCGGGCCGAGGGCACGGAACCGGTCCCGGTCCTGCTCCTCGACGCCGAGCAGGTCCGCGATCAGCAGGAATGGCACGTTGAAGGCGAAGTCCGAGACGATGTCGACGACCGGGCCCTTGGCCTCCATCAGGTCGAGCTGGTCGTTGACGATCTTCTCGATCGCCGGCTCCAGCCGGGCCAGCCGGCGCTTGGTGAACTCCGGGGTGAGCAGCTTCCGCAGCCGGGTGTGGTCCGGCGGGTCGGTGAAGCCGAGGCCGCCGATCCCCTCCGACGGCTTGTTCGGGTCCGAGCCGACCAGCGGGCGGATGTCGTTGCTGAAGTTGGTGGAGTCGCTGAGCACGACCTTCGCCTCGGCGTGCCCGCTGACCATCCAGACGTTCATCCCGAACAGGTGGGCCAGTTTGTGGACCGGCTCCGTCTCCCGCACTCGCGCGAGCTCGGGCACCGGATCCAGGCCCTGCCGGCGCAGCGGCATCGAAACCTGGCTCGGGAACATCCGCATCTTCGACAGGTCGAGACCACCCTTGCGAGTGGTCCTGTTGAGGATCCGGCTGCCGACCCAACGCTTCAGGTATGTCGCAACCATGACTTCTATGGTCCCTCTCTACTGCGCCCCGACGGCTTTCGTCACTCAAAATTTAACGTCGCCGAGGACCAGATCTGATGGTGTTGGCACTACTCCGGTAGTGGCGTTGGCACCACCATGGGAGGGGGCCATGGCCTGCCAGCAGAGAACCCTGTCACGGACGGGGCCTTCACTGCCACCTGAAACCACCTGTACTCCGCCCTGGCGCGCGACATGCCGTGCCTAGGGGAGCTTTCAGGGAAAAACCAGACGAAAGTCGGGGCCGGTGTCAGACTTCGGGTTGTTGCCTTCGTCCACGATGTTCAGAAGTAGTACGGCGTGACGACGCGAAGAACGTCCACCAGCTTTGTCTTGACCTGGTCGCGCCGTGGGATCACGGTGATCCGGTCGCGCACCCGTACCCCGTGATCCGCGAGCACGTACAGGGCCCGCAGCGTACGAATCGTGTTGGTGACCTCTGGCCTGATCCCTTCGACCGGTGGATTCGACAGCGCCCGCAGAGCCGGATCGAGCCAGCCCGTGACGTCCTCATCGTTCAGGTCCGTACGAGTCAGGGTAGCTGCCAGCGCGTAACCGAGCCGGTCGTCCTCCAGGTCCTTGAGCGCGTACTCCGTCGGGGTCAGCAGCCGGCCGATGCCCAGCCGGAGCATCTGCACCGGCTCGACCGCGGAGTGCAGCCCGAGCGTGCCGAGCAGGTCGGCGCCGTGGGCCACCGCGTGCAGCCAGCCGAGCTTCTCGTCGTACCCGCGGAGGTCCGCCTCGGCCACGTACCAGCGCTCGAACGGCGGCACCCAGCTCGGCTCGAACACGCCGGCGGTCACGATCGCGTCCAGTACCAGCGGGGCGAACGTCCGCGCCTGGACCTCGCTGTCCGCGAACCGCGCCACCATCTCGTCGCCGAGCGCCCGCAGCTGCCCCGTGGACAGCACGCCACGCTCGATCCAGGTCGCCAGCGTGAAGTACGCCTGCCGGTCCCGGACGACCGGATCCGGCGACCGCAGCATCGCCACCAGCTCAGCCACCAGTACGTCCAGCGGCCGGTCGGTGGGGACCTCGTACCCGGAGTCGCGGACCTGCGCCCAATCGGTCATGCGCGGCACCGTAAGCGTTTGCCGGGGCCAGGCGCCACCCCGGGGTCCGGAATGGGAAACGGCCCGTGGCTCATCCGGTTGCCCAGATGTGCCACGGACCGTCGCGACCAGGACCCCTCAGCCCGGCCGGGCCCCGTGCCCCGGTCAGGGCCCCTCAACTCCGACCGGGGTGGTTCGGGTTACTACGCGTCGCGCTTGCTCGCCGAGAACAACGCGACCGCCATCAGCGCGACCGCCCAGCCGAGGAAGTACAGCAAGGCCCACCACGGCGTCAGTGCGTACTGGCCCGCGCCCGCGTTCGAACCGGCCAGGCCGAAGTCCTGCCCTTGGTTCAGGAACGAGGAACCGTTCGCGAACGGCGCCCAGCGGGCCAGGTCGTCACCGATCTTGGGGATCAGGTTGACCAGGTTCTCGACCAGCAGCGGCCAGAGGATCAGGATCGCGATCGCACCGGCGCTCTGCCGGATCAGGATGCCGACGGCCACCGCGAACACCGCGGAGATCGCGAACACCAGACCCTGACCGGCCAGCAGCCGCCACTCGGCCCCGGTCTTGATGGCCAGGTCGGCGTTGCTGGCGAACAGGCTGCCGACGCCCCAGGCGCCGAACGACGCGATCAGGCCGATGATGCCGGACAGGAACGCGACCACCGCGGTCTTGCCGAGCAGCAGCGCGGCCCGCTGCGGGACGGCCTGGAAGCTGGTCCGGATGGTGCCGAACCGGTACTCGGTGGTGACGGCCAGCGCGGCCATCACCATCATCACCATCTGGCTCAGCTGCGCGCCGGGCTGGGTGATGAAGATCGTCGCCTGCCGCTCCTCGTCACCCTTGAGGAAGCCGGTCGTCAGCGCCGCGAACCCGACGGTCAGCACGGCCGCGACGATCATGCACCACCACGGCGAGCGGGTGGAGAAGAGCTTGATCCGCTCGACAGTGATCACCGACATGTCAGTTGTCCTCCTTCGGACCCGCGGCCACCTCGGAACCCGATGGCGCGGCAAGCTGGGTCACGGCAGCGACCTCGTCGTGCGCGTGGTACTCGACCGAGTCACCGGTCATCTGCATGAACGCCTGCTCCAGCGAACCGCGCTGCAGCGTCAGCTCGTGCAGCACGATGCCGTGCGCGGCGGCGGCCTCACCGACCTGGTCGGTGGTCAGGTCGCCCTCGACGAACAGCACCTTGCCCTGGTCCTCGACGTCCTCGATCCGGGTCACCAGCTGCTGCTGGTTCAGGACGCCGGCCAGCTGGTCGAGCTGCGGGGTCCGCACCTTGACGGTGGTGCCGCTGGCGCGGTCGACGAACTCCTGGGTGCTGCTCTGCGCGATCAGCTTGCCGCGGCCGATGACGATCAGTTCCTCGGCGGTCAGCGCCATCTCGGACAGCAGGTGGCTGGAGACCAGCACGGTCCGGCCCTCGTCGGCCAGCTTGTGCATGAAGGTCCGGATCCAGACGATGCCCTCCGGGTCGAGGCCGTTCACCGGCTCGTCGAAGAGCAGCACCTCCGGGTCACCGAGCAGCGCGCCGGCGATCCCGAGCCGCTGCGACATACCCAGCGAGAAGGCACCGGCCCGCTTGTTCGCGACCGCGGACAGGCCGACCATGTCGAGCGCCTTGTCCACCGACGACTTCGGCAGCTTGTTGGACGCCGCCATCCAGGTCAGGTGGGCGCGGGCCGAGCGGTTCGGGTGCACCCACTTGGCGTCCAGCAGCGCGCCGACCTTGGTCAGCGGCTTGTGCAGGTCGCGGTAGCGCTGCCCGTCGATGGTGACTTCGCCGGACGTCGGGGTGTCGAGCCCGAGGATCATCCGCATGGTGGTCGACTTGCCGGCCCCGTTCGGGCCGAGGAAGCCGGTCACCTTGCCGGGTTTGACCTCGAAAGACAGGTTGTCAACGGCAACGGTCGCGCCGTATCGCTTGGTGAGGCCCTTTGCCTCGATCATCGCCGTACTCCTCGTTCGGTGGCGCACCTGGTGTTGTGGACTGTCGGTAACAAGTATCGAGGTCACCTGGGCCGGAAGCATCGGACCTCGGGCGGAACCGGTGTGTCCACCCGTGGGTTGATTCTTCCGTCCCCCGCCGCGCGGCTGCCATCGGTTAAAGCCCTGACCACAACCCCGACCCTCCCCTATGCGCCGCGGCCGCGCATCAGCCGAAAGTCGATGCGGGCCGGACTTTCGGCGCGGAAGGGCCCGGGTTTATCGCGAAACCGGGCGGTTCAGTCGAGCGGTACGCCGTACAGCACCAGGTTCTGGCTGTAGCGATGGGTGGCGCGATCGTACGAGCCGGTGCAGGTCACCAGCGCGAGCCGGGGCTTCGCCGCGCCGCTGAACAGGTCCGCCGGCAGGGCATTCTGCGCGTACGTACGACGTGAGACGATCCGGTACCAGTGCACGCCTCCGTCGCCGCCTGTCACCGCTACTCGCGCACCGACCGGTACATCAGGCAATGCGGCGAACACACCGCGTCCGCGAGTCGTGTCGATGTGGCCCGCCAGTAGTACCGTGCCGCCGGCCGATCCGGGCGCCGCACCGGCCGCCCACCACCCCACGTCGGCCGCTGACCCGGGCAGCTGCAACCGGCCGTCGCCGCCGGTAGCCACTGGCTGTACAGCAGCTGTCAGCACACCAGGCAGTTTCAGCCGCACGGGCGGTACGGCCGCTTCACGCTCTTCCGCTGCCGGTCCTGCCTTTGGTACGTCGCCTGTATCAGGTGGTTGTTTTCCGAAGAGTAGTACGAGTCCAATCGCCAGTGCGGCAACTCCAACGACACGCCGCCGTACGGAGATCGCCTTGCCGACGAGAATGAGTAGTACGCCCAGAGCGAGCAG
The DNA here is from genome assembly GCF_039531045.1 of Kribbella hippodromi. Lineage (NCBI taxonomy): Bacteria > Bacillati > Actinomycetota > Actinomycetes > Propionibacteriales > Kribbellaceae > Kribbella > Kribbella hippodromi. Next base: position 62,285 of record NZ_BAAAPH010000018.1, read on the forward strand.
CGCCACCGCCGTACGCGAACGGGCCTGCTGTGCGGCTGCCACCTGCCCGCCGTCACCAGTAGGTACGACCGGCGTGCCGGACGCCGTGCGGCAGGGACCGGCCACCAGCCGCAGGTCCATCTCGACTACTGGCTTGGCACCGTTCGCGACAGCTTCCACTGCGGGCGATGCTGCCTGCGGCAGGTCGCCTCCGATCAGCGTCAGGTACTGCTGGTGCTCCTGGCGCTGGAACACCAGCCAAGCGTTGTCGAATGCAGCTGTCTTGCCCTTGGCGGTCAGTGCGTCGAGCTGCTGTCGCTCAGCCAGCGACGGGATCGCCACCAGGCCAAGACCGAGTCGATCGGCTACAGCGAGCTCCTGCGCGGACAGGCGGCGATGGTCCCGTTCCAGCTGGGCGCCCGCCTTGCGTACGCACGCACTCCGGCCGTTGGTCTGCGCCAGCTGTGCGGCCCGGATGATGGTCAGGTTCAGCTGGTGTGCGCGGTTGAGATAGTCGAGATCAGGTTGCGGAGTGGCCGCGTACGCCGGTTGTGCTGCCATTGGGAGCCCCACCAGTGCCGCTAGCAGGATCAGCAGCAACACCGTCGTCGTTCGCCGGGAAGAAGGCACGGCTACCCCCTGTCGTCCGTACGACACTAAAACGACACGCGCTCCGGGTCCAGACGCACGCCCTCGGGTCCCGACGGACGAAACGGCCCGCCGGTCCAGCCGGCGAGCCGTTTCGGGTGGTGCTACTGGGTCAGGCCGCGGCCTTCGCCTCCGCCGGAGTGTCGGCGATGACCGACTCCCGGCGCTTGGAGATGTACACCGCGACCACCAGGATCGCCAGCGCGACGACCGCGATGATGATCCGCAGCGCGGTGTTGGTGTTGTTGCCGATCGCGGAGTAGCCGACGACGGCCGGGGCGATCAGCACCGAGACCAGGTTCATCACCTTGATCAGCGGGTTGATGGCCGGGCCGGCGGTGTCCTTGAACGGGTCACCGACGGTGTCACCGATGACGGTGGCCTCGTGCGCGGGCGAGCCCTTGCCGCCGTGGTTGCCGTCCTCGACCAGCTTCTTGGCGTTGTCCCAGGCACCACCGGAGTTGGCCAGGAAGACCGCCATCAGCGTACCGGCGCCGATCGCACCGGCCAGGTAACCGGCCAGCGCCGGCGCACCCAGACCGAAGCCGACGGCGATCGGCGCGGTGATCGCGAGCAGACCCGGGGTGGCCAGCTCACGCAGCGAGTCGCGGGTGCAGATGTCCACGACCTTGCCGTACTCCGGCTTGCCGGTGCCTTCCATGATCCCGGGGATGTCCCGGAACTGGCGGCGCACCTCGTACACGACGGCGCCGGCCGCGCGGCCGACCGCGTTGATGGCCAGCCCGGAGAACATGAACACGACGGCCGCACCGAGGATCAGGCCGACCAGCGTGCCCGGGTTGAACACCAGCGCGTCCGCCTCGAACTTGGCGTAGTTGTCCGCCAGCGCGGTCCGGATCGCGTCCGTGTACGAGCCGAACAGCGCGGTCGCGGCCAGTACGGCGGTCGCGATCGCGATGCCCTTGGTGATCGCCTTCGTGGTGTTGCCGACGGCGTCCAGCTCGGTCAGGATCTGGGCCGCCTCGCCCTCGACGTCGCCGGACATCTCGGCGATGCCCTGCGCGTTGTCGGAGACCGGGCCGAAGGTGTCCATCGCGACGATGACGCCGACGGTGGTGAGCAGACCACAACCGGCCAGCGCGATCGCGAACAGCGCGACGACGCCGGAACCACCGACCAGGAACGCGCCGTACACGGCCGCCGCGATCACCACGGCGGTGTACACGGCGGACTCGAAGCCGACCGAGATACCGGACAGGATGACGGTGGCCGCACCGGTCAGCGAGGTCTTGCCGACGTCCTTGACCGGCTTGTCCTCGGTCCCGGTGAAGTAACCGGTCAGGGCCAGGATGACGGCCGCCAGCACGATGCCGATGATCACCGAGACGGTGGCGATCAGCCGCGGGTCTCCGCTGGTGTTCGCGATCGAGGTACCGGCCGCGCCGGTCAGGTCCTTGAAGCTCCCCGGCAGATAGACGAACGCCGCCACCGCACAGAGCACGCCGGAGATGACCGCCGAGATGTAGAAGGCACGGTTGATCGTGCGCAGGCCGTTCTCACCGGTCCGCGGCCGGGTCAGGAAGACACCGACGACCGCGGTGAGCGCGCCGATGGCCGGCACGATCAGCGGGAAGACCAGGCCCTGCTCGCCGAACGCGGCCTTGCCCAGGATCAGCGAGGCCACCAGCATCACGGCGTAGGACTCGAACAGGTCGGCCGCCATACCGGCACAGTCACCGACGTTGTCACCGACGTTGTCGGCGATCGTCGCGGCGTTCCGCGGGTCGTCCTCGGGGATGTTCTGCTCGACCTTGCCGACCAGGTCCGCGCCGACGTCGGCGGCCTTGGTGAAGATACCGCCGCCGACCCGCATGAACATGGCCAGCATCGCGGCACCGAAACCGAAGCCCTCGAGCACGGTCGGGGCGTCACCCTTGAAGAGCAGCACCACCAGCGCGGCACCGAACAGACCGAAACCGACGGTGGCCATGCCGACCGTGCCGCCGGTCCGGAACGCCACCCGCATCGCCGGGTCGCGGCCCTCGTCCCGCGCGGCCGCGGCGACCCGGACGTTGGCGCGGGTCGCGAGCCACATGCCCAGGTAGCCGATCAGCGCGGAGAAACCCGCACCGACCAGGAAGAAGACCGATCGGAAGATCTTCAGCGTGGTCTCGTTGCTACCGTGGGCGGGCAGCAGGAAGAGCAGCAGAAAGGCGACCACGGCGAAGACGGACAGTGTCCGGAACTGCCGGCTCAGGTACGCCGAGGCGCCTTCCTGGACCGCGGCGGCGATCGTCTTCATGTTCTCGGTGCCATCGTTCGCGGCAAGCACCTGGCCCCGGAAGACCATCGCGATCGCGACCGCGAGAATCGCGATCACTCCGACGACGATCACCAGTGTGGTGTTGCTCGACGAAAGATCCACCGCTTGTGCAGCAAGCAGCGCGGACATCCGTCCTCCTTGTAGGCAACCCGTCCGGGCTTGACGGCCCCCGTCTGCCGCAACCGAAGGGTTGGGAAAATACGACACAGCGCCAGGGGTCTGACGCGGTGGGTCACTCTAACGGGTGACCGACCAGACCTGACGACAGGGTGGTCTACGCCATACCGGGCCGAAACGGCAAGAGGTGTGCCGAAACCTGAGCGCTACCGTCACCCAACGTAGCGACAGGGATACGTTTTCACTTGTTCAGATAGCGGAAGCGACATCGGGGTGGATGTCGAAGACCTTCGTCAGCCCGGTGATCCGGAAGATCTTCAGCAACCGTTCCTGGGTGCAGACCAGGGACAGCGAGCCGTCGTGGGTACGCACCCGTTTCAGTCCGCCGACGAGGACGCCGAGGCCGGTGGAGTCCAGGAACTCCACGCCTTCCAGGTCGATGACGAGGTCGTGGCTCCCTTCGTCGACGAGCGCGGCGATCTTCTCGCGGAGCTTCGGTGCGGTGTAGACGTCGATCTCCCCCGCCACCTCGATGACGGTGCGCCCGCCCTCGGCGCGCGCGGTCAGCGACAGATCCACTTCGGCCTCCGATCCCGTGAACTGCTGCATTCAACCATGTACGGACCGTGAGTGAGACCCGTTGCCGAAAACTCTTTCATCTCGCCCGACCGAAGTCGATTCCCGCCCCGAAAATGCCGTGTGCATCCGCGCGTGCATTCTCAGCCGGCACTCAGTGGGCACTCGGGCAGGCAACTGTCCTTGGCTGGACATAGGCTCGCCGCATGCGTGCGGGTGGTGAGGCGGCGGCCGTCCTGAAGCGCCTGGCCGCCGGGCGGGACGAGCGGCTGACGCATGTCGAGACCGTGCCGCCACGGCTCGGGCAGACCTGTGCCTGGCCGCGCTGGGTGCCGGACGAGGTGCTCGGCCAGCTGCGCGACGCGGGCATCACGGCTCCATGGACGCACCAGATCGCCACGGCGGAAGCGGCGTACGCGGGGAAGCATGTGGTCGTCGCAACCGGTACTGCCTCGGGCAAATCACTCGGGTACCTGCTGCCGGCCTTCGCGACGTTGAGCATCGCGCAGGCCGCATCGCCCCATCGCCGGACCGCGTCAGTGTTGTACCTGTCTCCGACGAAGGCGCTGGCCCATGACCAGCTCCGTGCTGTTTCGTCGTACACAGTGCCTGGTCTGCGGGCGACGACTCTCGATGGGGATTCGGAGCGTACGGAGCGGGACTGGGCGCGCGACCACGCGACGTACGTGCTGAGCAACCCGGACATGCTGCACCGGTCCGTACTGCCCAACCACCAACGCTGGGCGCGCTTCTTGGGCTGCCTGCAGTACGTGGTGGTTGACGAGTGCCACCACTACCGCGGTGTCTTCGGTGCACATGTGGCCGGCGTACTGCGGCGGTTGCGGCGGGTCTGTGCGCAGTACGGGGCACATCCGGTGTTCGTCTGCGCTTCAGCAACTGTGGCTGAGCCGGCCGTCTCTGGCGAGCGTCTGACTGGGCTACCGATGGTGGAGGTAGCGGAGGACGGTTCTCCACGAGGCGGCGTCGCCTTTGGGCTCTGGGAGCCGCCACTGACCTCTCTGCATGGCGAGAACGGCGCACCGGTCCGTCGGTCGGCTACAGCGGAGGTAGCGGACCTACTCACTGACCTGGTCATCACAGGTGTTCGCACTGTCGCGTTCGTCCGCTCCCGCCGTGGCGCAGAGTCCGTTGCGATGACCGCCCGGGAGAACCTGGCCGAGGTGGACCCCACGCTGATGGACCAGGTGTCGGCGTACCGGGCCGGATACCTCCCGGAGGAGCGCCGACGGCTCGAGAGCATGCTGCAGAGCGGTGAACTCACTGGAGTGGCTGCAACCAACGCCCTGGAGCTTGGCATCGACATTGCCGGCCTGGACGCGGTACTGCTGTCTGGCTGGCCTGGAACGCGCGCATCCCTCTGGCAGCAAGCTGGTCGCGCCGGACGAGCCGGTGGGGACGCGCTGGCACTGCTGATCGCACGGGACGATCCACTGGACACCTACCTCGTCCGGCACCCGAGTGCAATCTTCGGGCGGCCGGTAGAGGCAACAGTGTTCAACCCGGAGAACCCGTACGTCCTCGGACCACAGCTGTGCGCTGCCGCGCAGGAGGTCCCGTTGACCGCGGCCGATTTCGAGATCTTCGGGCGTACGACCGAAACGGTGATCGCCCAACTCGTCCGGCAGGGACTGCTGCGGGAGCGCCCGCACGGGTGGTTCTGGACCCGGCGGGAGCGCGCCGTCGATGCCATCGACATCCGATCGGCCGGCGGCAAGACAGTACAGATCGTCGAGGACCGGACCGGACGGTTGCTCGGTACCGTCGATGGCGGCTCGGCGCATTCGTCCGTACACGACGGTGCTGTGTACGTACATGGCGGCGAGTCGTACCTGGTGCGATCGCTGGATCTCGAAGAGCATGCCGCCGTCGTCGAGCCGGCTTCACCGGACTACACGACCTTCGCGCGGGACGTCACCGAGATCGGCATCCTCGCCACCGAAGAGACATGCACCTGGGGTACGGCGGAACTGTCCCGCGGCTGGGTCCAGGTGACCAGCCAAGTCATCTCCTACCAGCGCAAGCTGATCGCGACCGGCGACGTACTCGACGAACAGCCTCTGGACCTGCCGGAGCGCACCCTGCGGACCAAAGCGGTGTGGTGGACGGTGCCGGACAGTGTTGTCGAGGGTCTGGGTCTGGCCGACGTACCGGGCGCGGCGCACGCGGCCGAGCACGCGTCGATCGGCCTGCTGCCGCTCTTCGCCACCTGCGACCGCTGGGACATCGGCGGCGTCTCCACCGCACGGCATGCGGACACCGGCCGGCTGACCGTTTTCGTGTACGACGGCCACCCGGGCGGCGCCGGATTCGCCGACCACGGGTACGCGGCGGCGCGTGAGTGGTTGACGGCGACACGCCAGGCGATTGCACACTGTGATTGCACAGAGGGATGCCCTTCGTGCGTACAGTCACCCAAGTGTGGGAACCAGAACAACCCACTCGACAAGAGCGGCGCGGTAGTGCTGCTCACCGCACTTCTGAGCAGTGAGGCCTGAAAGGCCGGCCCGCCGCCGGCAGAAAGGCAGCTTGCCATGGCCGTACTCGGAATCGTCCTGGTCGTCCTTGCCGTGCTGTTCGGCCTGGGCGTATCGGTGTCATCCACCGCGTCCACCAAGCTGGAGGTCTTCGGCGTCGACTTCGGCGTCGCGGTACCGACGGTGTTCTTCCTCGGTGCGCTCGCCGGCGCCTGCCTGGTGGTCGGCGTCTGGCTGCTGAAGAAGGGCCTCGGCCGGACGTACCGCCGGCGCAAGGAGATGCGCGACCTCCGCAACCAGGTCACACACAGTGACACCGCTCCGGAGCTGACCACGGAAAGCGACGACAGCCGGCTGGACGAAGGGCGCGCGGACGCGGCTCGTACGGACCTGCCGGCGGGGGCGGACGAGAGCGCCGAGGAGCACCGGCAGACCCATCAGCCGCACTGACAACTCTGTTGCCTCCGGCATCAGCCGACGCGGCGATGTACCCGAATCACCAGGCGGGGACGGCGGATCTCGAACAGTTCACAGCCACGACACGGCACCAGCACAGTGGCCCAGCAGCCCGATTTCGATGCCTTGCGCAACGACTTCGGGCTGGCAGTTAGTTGCCATTGGCATCAAGTTTCGCGGAATCGGCATAACCTCCCCGGTCCGACCTGTGCCTTACTGGTTGTGGCGTCAACGTCGCGCTGAGTCACTGCCGGCATTTCGGCTCGCGCCACGTGGTCCCGACGACCTGACGCTCTGAGAAAGCACGACCTCTGGAGGTTGTCTTGATCATCCGTAAGCTGTTCAGCCGCACCGGCGTGGTGGTACTGGCGGTCAGCGTGGCGCTGGCCACCGCCATCCCGGCCCAGGCCGCGAACCCCGGATCCGGCGGTTCGTCGTCCGGTTCATCGTCCCAGGCCGTCAAGGTCGGTGTGGCCCAGCAGATCGCCACCCGCTCCGACACCCGGTACTGCCTGACCTTCGTGACCGCGGACAAGGTTCCGATGGCGGTCATGATGGCCTGTGCTCCGGGCAAGGAAGGCAAGACCCAGGAGTGGATCTACACCAAGTCCGGCCAGCTGCAGGTCGCGATGAGCAAGAGCGTCGGTGGCGCCCTTGCTTCGACCGGTGCCTGCCTGGACAGCGGTGCGGACGTGGCCAAGGTGCCGGCTTCCGCGCCTCTCCTGGTGCTGCCGTGCCGCAGTGGTGACGGCCAGAAGTGGAGCTACGACGAGAGCGCGGGCACGTTCGTGAACGCCGCCAGTGGTCTCGCCCTGACCTCGCTGCTTGGCAAGGGGAAGGCCAAGCAGGCACAACCGACCGGCAGCATGAGCACCGCCGGCACGCCGATCCAGGCCTGGGCCGGGCTGCCGGTACCGAGCCTGGACATCCTGGGCGCCGTCCTGGCCCTCGTGAACGCGCTGCTGGCATCGCTGGGCCTGGCCCTGCCGCTGCCGATCGCGGGCGCGGCGGCCAGCCTGCTGCAGCTGGTCCGGCCGCAGGTGCCGATCCCGGCCCAGATGACCGAGCTGCCGAAGCAGATGATGCAGCTGGCGCAGCGCTGATCCAAGGAGGATCCCAACCGGGCCCAGTGCCCAACAGAGGACGGCCGGCCCCGACATCGTCGGGGCCGGCCGTTTCTGTTTTCGGACCGACACTGCTGTTTCGTTGTCTTGGCTTCGTGATCTTGCCTGGTGAGCCGGCCCGACGGTCGCTCGATGCTCGGGGATGGCTCTCGGTTTCCCCGCTGCTTGCGCGTCAGCGGGAGCCCTGAGTCGTCGTCACCGCGAGACCGTCCGGCCGGCAGCCGTCACCAGGCGGCCACGATCACCACCAGCACCAGTGATGGCAGTGATCAAGCAGGTCGTCGAGAAGGCAGGCAACTCCGTGCAGTAGTCCCATGTCGTTCACCTCCGATCCACTGAACCGGTCGGCAAGACGCTACCTCCGCCGATCACGTTCTGTATCTACTCGACTACCTGTTGCCATGGAACCTTGAGCATCCTTTAACTCTTCCGCAACGCGTCAGGCGGGATCGCGACTTGACAGCCGGACCGGTCGTTGCCGTAAGCCCCTGACAACGTTCGCCATCGGGTTGGGAAAAAGTCTTCACATAGTCGCCGGGGAGTGCCAATCTTTGACCTTCACTGTTCTTCGCACTCTTTTCGACCGGCCTTGTGGACCACTTTCGCTAGGAGCGTTGATGCGATCTCTTTCCCGGGTGACCACCGCCGGCGTGCTCGGCGCCGCGGCCCTTGCCCTGCTCACCGGCTGTCTCGGCTCGTCCGGCTCGGGCTCCGGCGACAGCGGCGGGCAGGACGCGAACCGGAACGCAGAGGCGAAGAAGGTCGAGCTGACGTTCGGCTCCAACTCGGTCATGGGCGGCAAGAGCAGCGCCGGCGCGACCTTCATCTCCGACGTGCTGATCCCGAAGTTCGTCGCCGACCAGAAGGGCAAGGGCGTCGATGTCACCGTCAAGTTCCAGGGCGACGGCTCCGACGACGAGGTCTACAAGCAGAAGCTCTCCCTCGACCTGTCGAACAAGTCCGGCCCGGACCTGTTCCAGATCGACGGCATCTGGGTCGGCGAGTTCGCCCAGGCGAACTACATCAAGCCGCTGACCGACACCGTCGGCGCGGCCGGCAAGGTGGACGAGTGGGACGGCTGGAAGCAGATCCCGGAGTCCGTACAGGCCCTCGGCAGCTACAACGGCCAGCGCTACGGCGTCCCCGGCGGTACGGACGGCCGCGTGCTGTACTTCAACAAGAAACTGTTCCAGCAGGCCGGACTGCCCGCGGACTGGCAGCCGAAGTCCTGGGACGACATCATCTCCGCAGGCCAGGCACTGAAGAAGCTGTCCGGGGTCACCCCGATCCAGATCAACGCCGGTACGGCGATGGGCGAGGCGACCACCATGCAGGGCGTACTGCCGCTGCTCGTCGGCACCGGCACCACGGTGAACGCCGACGGCAAATGGCTCGGCAACACGTCGCAGCTCCGCCAGGTGCTGGACTTCTACCACCAGGTCTACTCGACCGGGCTGGGCGACCCGGTACTGCAGCGAGAGGCCAAGGGCCGGGACAAGTCGTTCGCCGAGTTCGCCGCGAACAAGATCAGCATCCTGCTGGAGAGCGACTACTTCTGGCGCAGTGTGGTCGAGCCCAAGGAGGGCGTCGCCAAGATGGCCGACCGGGACAGCGCGGTCGGCTATGCGCTGATCCCGGCCGCCAAGCCGGGCGGTGGCGTGAAGGGCCAGGACTTCGTCTCGATGTCCGGTGGCGGCGCGACCGTGATCAACCCGAACACCAAGTACCCGCAGCAGGCCTGGGAGTTCCTGCAGTTCATGAACTCCGCGACCATGGTCAAGGAGTCGCTGGACGGCGCCGCCAAGATCACCCAGCGGTCGGACGTCAACAGCGAGGTACTGAAGAGCGATCCGATGCTGAGCTTCGTCGCGGAGAAGGTGCTGCCGCTCACGCAGTACCGTCCAGGCCTGGCCGAGTACCCGAAGGTGTCGGCCGCGCTGCAGCAGGCCACCGCGGACGTGGTTGGCGGGAAGAGCACCGACCAGGCCGCGGCCGCGTACCAGAAGGCGGTCGAGACAGCGGTCGGCGGCAAGGACAAGGTCGCCAGTAACTGATGACTTCCGCCTCCGCACCTCCGGCGCCCGCGAAACCGGCACCGGGACGTGGACCGGCCCGGGGACCCGCGCGGGACGTCGCGGGCCTCGGCGTCGGCCGGGCCCTCGGCTTCGTCGCGCCCGCCCTGCTACTGATCGGCGCGTTCCTGATCTTCCCCGCGCTGTGGACCATCTACATCGGCGTCACCAACTACCGGCTCACCGGCGTCGAGGCGGTGTCACCGTCGATCGTTGGGCTGTCCAACTACACGAAGGCGCTGAACGACGCGCTCTTCCACAACGCGCTCTGGCTGACGATGCTGTTCGTCCTCGGCTCGGCGATCATCGGGCAGAACATCCTCGGCTTCACGCTGGCCTGGATTCTCCGGCGTACGCGGCCGGCTGTGCGCCGTACCGTCGAAGGTCTCACGCTGCTCGCCTGGATTCTGCCGTCGACGGTGGTCGCGTACCTGTGGGTCGCCTTCTACGACCGGGACGGCGGCACGCTGAACAGCCTGCTCGGTACGCCCGGTACCGCATGGCTGATCGACTACCCGATGATCTGCCTCGTCGTGTTCAACACCTGGCGCGGTACGGCGTTCTCGATGATGCTCTACTCGTCGGCGCTGCAGGCCGTACCGCCGTCGCAGCTCGAGTCCGCGCGGATGGTCGGCGCGTCCGGCTGGCAGACGCTGCGCGACGTGGTGTTCCCGCATATCCGCGGGCATGTGCTGACGAACACGCTGCTGATCTCCCTGTGGACAGCGAACGACTTCTCGCCGTTCCTGCTCACGAAGGGCGGACCGAACCACGAGTCCGAGACAGTGCCGGTCTACATCTACAACGTCGCGCTCCAGGGCGGTGAGCTCGGGTACTCGTCGGCGATCTCGTTCCTGCTGCTGATCGCGAACCTGCTGGTCTCATTGGTCTACCTGCGATTGCTGCGGAGGCGCGCATGAGGCCCGGGTACGTCGTACGCCGGATCGGGTTCTACGTCCTGATCTGCGCGATCACCCTATTCTTCGCCGTACCGATGCTGTGGATCGCGTCGGCGCCGTTCGACAAGAACCCCGGTCTCGGGGTGCGCTGGCCGGACTGGACGCTGGAGAACATCCGCAAAACGCTCGACCACCCGTACGCGCTGCACTCGATGGTCAACTCGTTGCTCATCTGCGTGACCACCGCGATCGCTGTCACCGCGTTCGCCGCGCTCGCGTCGTACGCGCTGTCCCGGGTGCGGATTCCGGGACGGGACGCGTTGCTGTACGGGTTGCTGCTGCTGTCATCGGTGGTGACCGGGACCGCGGCGATGGTGCCGATCTTCGTGATGATGTTCCAGCTCGGGCTGATCGACTCCCGCTTCGGCGTCGCGCTGGTGATGACCGGTGGGTTGCTGCCGGCGGCGATCTTCATCCTGAAGGACTTCGTCGACGCGGTACCCAAGTCGTACGAGGAATCGGCCCGGGTCTTCGGCGCGTCCACCGGGCAGATCCTGCGCGACGTCGTACTCCCGGTCGCGCGGCCCGGTCTCGCGACCATCATGGTCTGGGCGTTCGTGAACTCGTGGGGCAACTTCCTGGTGCCTTTCCTGCTGATCCGGTCGATCGACAAGCAGCCCGGTGCGGTGCTGATGCAGACCCTCACCGACGAAGGCGGCAGCGTGAACCTGCAGGTCCTGCCGGTGTTCTCACTGCTCTTCTCGATCCCGGTCGTCGTGCTGTACCTGCTGGTGAACTCGCGTTACGGGTTCCGTTTCCACGGAGGGATCAAGAGCTGATGTCTGTCCTGTCTGTGTCTGTCCTTACTGTGTCTGTCCTGTCTGGGCAAGAAAGGATCGGTTGCTGATGGCGGGCATCGACATCGAAGGCCTCGCGACCGTGTACCCGAACGGGGTACGCGCCGTCGACGGCCTCGACCTGCACGTGGCCGACGGCGAGTTCTTCGCGCTGCTCGGGCCGTCCGGCTGCGGCAAGACCACCCTGCTGCGGACGATCGCCGGCCTGGAGACCGCGTCCGAAGGCACCGTCCGCATCGACGCCACCGACGTCACCCGAACGGAACCGGGTAAGCGCGGAGTCGCGATGGTCTTCCAGGACTACGCCCTCTTCCCGCACATGAGCGTCGCGGAGAACATCACGTACCCGCTGAAAGTACGCCGGGTCGCCGCTGCCACCCGTACCGAAACCGCGGAGCGTACCGCCGGCGAACTGTCGCTGCAGGGCCTGCTCGAACGCAAGCCCGGCCAGCTCTCCGGCGGCCAGCAACAGCGCGTCGCCCTGGCCCGCGCGATCGCCTCCGAAGGCAAGGTCCTGCTGCTCGACGAACCACTCTCGAACCTGGATGCCCGGCTCCGGCTCGAGGCGCGGACGTTCCTGAAGAAACTCCAGCGCGACCTCGGCATCACCACGGTCTTCGTCACCCACGACCAGGCCGAAGCCCTCGCCCTCGCCGACCGGATCGCGGTCATGGAGTCCGGCAAGCTCCGCCAACTCGGCTCCCCGCGCGAAGTCTTCGCCCGCCCCACCAACACCTTCGTAGCCAACTTCATCGGCTCCACCCCCATGAACCTCCTCCCCGGCACAGTCACCACGTCCGCCGGCGCCCCTGCTCCGGCTGCCGATCACCCCACCGACGCCGGCGCCTCCAGCTCTGCCGGGGCGGTCACTTCCGCCGGGGCAGTCACTTCCGCCGGGGCATCCCCCACCTCCGTCGTCGCCGCTTCCGGCTCAGCCAACGGAGCGGTAGGCGTGGTTTCAGTCGCCGGCGGTTCCTTGCCCGCGACAACCATCTCCACCCCCGCCGGCGCAGAGGTAACCGTCGGCATCCGCCCCGAGTACCTGACTCTGACCACGTCGGACATCCCCGGCCCCGCCCTCCGCGGCACCGTCGTCGTCGCCGAGAACCTCGGCACCCAATCCCTGGTCACCGTCGACTGCGACGGCACCCTGATCGGCGTCACCGTCCCCGAAGAAACCGAACCGGCCCCGGGCACCCCGGTCACCCTCACCGCCCCACCCACCCGAGTCCTCCTGTACACCAAGGACACCGGCGACCTCCTAACCCACCAACCAACCCCAGTCCCCTAACCACCGCACCAACGCACCGCACGACCCGGTCCGTGTCCGACCAACCCACACGGCACGGCACGACTCCGCCACCCGCAATCTCCACCCACCACCGCACTTCGCCGAGCCGAGCCACCCGATCGCACCACGCCTGGAGCCGACCCCATGGCTGTCACCTCGTACCGCCGACGCTGGACACTCGACGACCGCGCCGAATCCGTCTGGCACTCCCTCCCGGTCGACATCCCACCGGACTGCCCCGGCCTCCTCGTCACCCTCACCGTCCCACCGGTACCCGGCACCGTCATCGACCTGGGCTGCGAAGGCGCAACCGCCTGGCGCGGCTGGTCCGGCGGCGCCCGCCAAACCTTCGCGATCACCCCCGACGCCGCCACCCCCGGCTACGTACCCGGCGAACTCGAGCCAGGCACCTGGTCAATCGTCCTAGGCCTCCACCGCCTCCCCGTCGAAGGCGTCGAACTCCTGGTAGAAGCGGTCACCGGCCCGGTCACGGACATCCCCGGCCTCCGCGAGTACACCGACGCAACCGCCGCGATCGCCGTACCCGCACGCCCACCACGCCGTACGCTCCCCGCCTCCGCCGGCCTGAAGTGGATCGCCGCCGACTTCCACGCCCACTCCCTGCACTCCGACGGCTCCACCCCAGTCGCGAACCTGGCCGCCCTCGGCGTCGCAGCCGGCCTCGACGTACTCGCCGTCACCGACCACAACACCGTCGCCCATCACGCCGAACTCCCAGCGTTGAGCAAACAGTTCGGCATCGGCCTGATCCCCGGCCAGGAAGTCACCACCGACACCGGCCACGCGAACGCGTTCGGCCCCATCGGCCCAATCGACTTCCGCCGCCCCGCCGCCACCTGGGTCTCCGAGGTCGCCCGCCGCGGCGGTCTCCTCTCCATCAACCACCCGCTAGGCGGCGACTGCTCCTGGCGCCACTCGCTCCCCGAACATCCACCCCTGGCAGAGATCTGGCACTCCTCCTGGCTGGACCACACTTGGGGCGGCCCCGTCGCCTGGTGGCAAGCCTGGGGCCTCGAAGGCACCACCCCCATCGGCGGCAGCGATTGGCACAACCCCAGCTCACCCACCCCACCCGGCTCCCCCACCACCTGGGTAGCCGTAGACGCCTCCGCCGAAGGCCCCAACGAACTCCCCACCGCCACCCTGGAAGCCCTAACCGCCGGCCGAACCGCCCTCTCCTGGTCCTACACCGCCCCCGTACTGGTCCGCGCCGACGACCACCTGGTAGCCCTCAACGCCCCCAACGCCCTCGTCATAACCCCCACCGGCACCCGCCACCCCATCCGAACCCCAGAAGCCCACCTCCCCGCCACCCCCGGCCCCCACCTCCTAATAACCCACACCGGCAAAATCCTCTCCACCTGCACCTAACCCACCCGCACCCCACCACACCCCGCGCCCCCCACCACGGCACCGCACCCCGCCAACCACCCGCAGCACTCACCACACGCACCCGCCAGGCCACGCCACGCCACGCGCACCCCCACCAGCCCACCGCACCCCGCCACCACGCGCACCCCACCACCGCACATCCCCACCCCGCCAAGCGCATCTGCCAGCTCATCGCACCCGTTAGCCCAGCCCACGCACCCACGAGCCCACCCCCGCGACCTTCCAGGTGTGCTAGCTCGGCAACCCATCCAGCTGCTCAAGCAACCAACGCGGCCCCGTCGTACCAGCCCCCACGGCCTCCACCCGCTCCCGCAGCCCCCGATCCGCAGTCACAACCAGAACCTCCACCGGATCAGCACCGTCCGACCGAGCCCTGTCACCAGCCCGGTCAGCGCCGTCCGACCGAGCCGTCTCGCCGGCCAGATCCGCGCCTTCCGGCCGAGCCGTGTCACCAACCGAATCCGCGTGATGCGACCGAGTCTTGTCATCGGCGCGATCCGTCTGCGTCACCGCCGACCTCGTGACCTCAACGATCGTGTCGTCACCAGAGCCCTCGGCAAGCACCACCCGTACGCGCCCAACCTCCGGCGCATCTTCCCCAGCAACCGCCCGCCGAGCTGCACCCTCCAGCACGACAACGATCTCCACATCCGCCAACTGCTCCTGCAGCAGAACGAGCCGACTCAGCAACCGCCGAGCCGCCCCCACCCGATCCCGCCACCACCCGTCCGGCCGCGAACCAACAACATTCGCCGCGTCAACCACAACGACCCGCCCACGCACCTCAACCATCCCCCCAGTCTGCCCGCCCACCCCCACCCACCGCGAGCAACCCACCACGTCGCATGAACCGCTTCGAGCAACCCCGCCACCTCGCGCGAACCGCTCCGAGCAACCCACCACGTCGCATGAACCGCTTCGCGCAACCCGCAAGCTCGGCATGACGGGCGAGAGCTTGCGTGTCCGGGCAGATCAGTCGAGCAACCATCCGTTCTGTTCAGCAATGTGCACCGCATCAAACCGAGTACGTGCTCCGGTCTTCCCGATCGCCGACCACAACCGCGTACGCACCACCCGCTCGGACACCTCCAGCTTCTTCGCCATCAACGCCACCGACCCGCCCTCGCGCGCCGCGCGCAGCGTGTCGGTCTCGCCTTCGTTCAGCGGCGTCTCGGCGTACCTGAGGTTCTCAGCCGCAAGATTCGCGTCGACCACCCGCAGCCCAAGATGCACCCGCCGCACCGCATCCGCCAGCTGCGGCGCCGGACTCCCCTTGAGCGCGAACCCTTTCGCGCCGGCGTCCAGCCCCCGCCGCAAATGCACCGGCCGGCCGTACGTCGTCAGCATCACCACCCGGCACTCCGGCATCGACGTACGCAGCTTCGTCGTGACCGTGATGCTGTCGTTCCCCGGTCCGGCCGCGTCGACCAGCGCGACGTTCGCCCGATGCCGTTTCGCCGCACCCACCACATCGTCGGAACGGTTGAGCTCGGCAACGATCTCCAGATCTCGCTCACGTTCCAGACCGCTGCGCAGCAAGCCTCTGTTGAGGATCTGGTCATCGACCAGCAGCAGCCGAATCCGGTCGGGCAAACGAGCCTCCGAGGTAACCGTCCGGGCGCCGGGGAAGTACGTCCGGGAAGATGAGCAGTACTCGGTTCCAGATCATGGAGCGCGCTCGCACACCACGTCCACATCAACGCGGCATCTCTACCAGATTGCGACCAGATCGCGACCCACCCTGCACCACGCCTGCTGACACCGCAGCAAACCCCACTCACACAGGCCCCGCGCGAGCACTGGCATCAAGCGACACCCGCCCCACCGGAAGCTCAACCTGCACCGAAACCCGCACCGTCACAGCACCCGCTTCCACAGCACAACCAATAAGCCGCACTCCGTTAATCCCAGCCACCCGCGCCGCAACCTCACAAGGCTCGCCACCTCCACCTCCACCTCCACCGCCCCCGGCGCCCATCCCTGACCACTCGGCCACCACCCCATCCGCCCCGATCCCCAGATCGCGGCCAGACCCCAGCAAACCCGCGGACTCATCAGCGCCCACTCGTCCGGCAGCGCCGCCACGAGCAGTTCCCTCCAGCGGCCCCGATCCAACCGCCGCAGTCGATTGACCGGTAACCAGAGCCTGCGCAGCACTAAGCGCAGCCAGATCAGCCGCCGCCGCGACCCTGTGCCGCGCAGTGGAGACACTCGCCCACAGCACAGCCACACCAAGCGCCCCCATAAGAAGCACCGAAGCGAAGACCGCAAGCACAGTCACACCACCACGCTCACCCCGCAAACTCCGCACACCCTTCCCGCTCCATACAAATCGCCCAACTCGTACTCTCCACCTGCACCGCCCGCTCGACCTGCACTGTCCGCTCGGCCTGCACTGTCCGCTCGACCTGCACTGTCCGCTCGACCTGCACTGTTCGCTGGACGTGCACTGTTCGCTCCGGCGGCGCCGTTGGTCGCACCGGTTGTTCCGACAGCGCCGGTCGCCGCGCCGACTTGCCTTAGTGCGCTGGCTCATTGGGTCTCCGGTTCAGCTTGAACGACAGCGGTCGCGGTGAGGCGCGGGGCGAACAGTCGCCCAAGCAGCGGTGGCGTACGGCTGGGCACCGCGGACACCGTCACGCGCACGTCCGATCCATCACGTGTGACGACGACCGCGCCGCCGGGAATCGCACGTTGACCAATGGCCTGCGCTTCTTCCGGCGACTCGCCGCGCGCCACCGCACGCGCAACGTCCCGAGCAGCGTCAATGCACTGCAGGTTCAGAACCACCAACCCGATAGCCCAGACCCCCAACAGAAGAAGGGACAACAGCATCGGAAGAACAATCGCGAACTCAGCCGTAACAGCACCACGCTCACCCCGATCCGTAGACCCGCAATGAGAAAGGCGCCCTCGACTCACATCCCGGCCGCAACTACCATTACCACTGCGACCGCGGCTGCGGCTGCGGCTGCGGCTGTCAGGGCGTACGCGACCAACGCCGGTAGAGCAGAGCTGCTGACGCACACGCTGGTGCTGCTGTGGACAGCGGTCGTCTTGCTGGCCGAACCCACCATCGTCGACGCAGGCACGGTTGGCGATGTCGACGCATGCGTTCAGTCGGTCAGCTGCGCCGGGCACATCGGTGAGCTCGGCGCCGGATACCACGTACGCGGGAGTTGGTGCGTCGTCGGCGCGAGCGTCCGCCAGCAGAAGCGCATGCACCGGCACATCGCCAGGCACAGGCACAGGCAAAGGCACGTCCTTGGGTACGTAGGACGCAGTCTGTACCTCGGCGGGCTTGGGTGTATCGGCGAGCACGTACGTGGCCGCGATATGCGCGTCCGCTGGCGCATTCAAGGGCACCGGCGCGGAGGCGGACACGAGGTCGTGGGCAGGGAGAGATGTTTCCTCGGGCGCGGGTAGGTGGGCGGCGGTCAGTACGTCCGCATGCCCACATGCGTGGACGGGCGCAGGCGCCTCGGCAGATGCAAGTGCGTGGGCGGGTGCGGGGTTGGCGAGGGGTGTGGGTACGTGGGCGGGTGCGGGGTTGTGGATGGGGTCGGTTGTAGGTGTGGTGCGGGGTGGGTTGGTGGTGGGTGGGTTGGTGGTGGGTGGGAAGCGGGCGGGCATGGGGGCTCCTTGGAGGGGTGGCGACCGGCCGGGAGGGGTGGGCCGACCGGTCGCCTGCTTGGGGGACTTGCGGGTCAGAGGTGTACGCCGTCCACGCCTGCGATCTTCAGGGCGTAGTTGATGATGGCCTTGAGGGCATTCGACATTGCGGGGGATCTGAGGAGGACGACGAGGGCACCGGCGATGGTGCAGGCGGCGACGATGGTGACGGCGTACTCGGCGGTGGCGGCGCCGCGTTCCGTGCGGAGGCGCAAGGGTCGGAGGATGCGGGGTTTCAGTGAGGCGAAGGTCCTCGTGTGGCGGCATCGCGGGGTGGCGCGGAGTTGCAGGTGTTCGAGTGCGTTCGTCCTGGCCGGCTTGGTGGGCGGGTCCAAGGCGGGTGCGCGCTCGGCGGGGTGATCGGCGGCCGTTGGGTGGCCGATGACCGTGGAGCGGTCAGGCGCCGTGGGGTTGTCGAGGGCTGTGCGGTGGTCAAGAGCTGTGCGGTCGTCAAGGGCCGTGCGGTGGTCGGGGACCGTGGGGCGGTCGAGCGCCGTGCGGTGGTCAGGGAGCGTGGGGCGGTCGAGCGCCGTGCGGTGGTCAGGGAGCGTGGGGCGGTCGAGGGCTGTGAGGTGGTCAGGGGCCGTGGAGCGGTCAGGGGCCGTGGAGCGGTCAGGGGCCGTGGAGCGGTCAGGGAGCGTGGGACGGTCGAGCGCCGTGGGACGGTCAGGGGCCGTGGGACGGTCAGGGGCCGTGGAGCGGTCAGGGGCCGTGGGGTGGTCGAGGACCGTTGGGTGGTTGGGGGACTTGGGGTGGTGGGTTGGGGTGGGGGTGGTGGGGCGGTCGGTGGTGTGGGGGTTGTTGCTTTGGGCTACTTTCTGGGTTGGCATTTGGGCTCCTGGGTGAGCTGGCGGGGTGGGCTCGTTGACAACATGCCGTTGTTGGGTGGGCTTGCTGGTGATGACTTTTGGGTTGTGGATTAGCGGTTAGGGGTTGAGGAAGGCGGGGATCAGGGCGTCGGCGACGGTGGGGACGATGGAGAGGAGGACGAAGGCAGGGAGGAAGCAGAGGCCTAGTGGGAGGGCTGCTCGGGACTCGGCGGAGCGGGCTTGTTGGTCGGCTGTGTGGTGGCGGGTACGGCGGGACTCGTCGGAGAGGTGTTCGAGGGTTTTGGAGAGTGGGGCGCCGGAGCGGAGGGAGCGGGTTATCGCTCGGGCGAGGGGTACGCAGGGTGGTTCGGCGCGTAGGCGGGACCAGGCTGTTGCGGGGTCGGCGCCTAGGGCCAGGTGGTGGGCGATCTGGGTGAAGATGTCGGCCAAGGGGCCGGGGAGGGCTTCTGCTACGAGGGTCAGGGCGTGTTGGGGTGGGCGGCCGGCTCGGAGGCAGGCGGTCAGGAGGTCGATGGCGAGTGGGAGGTCGCGGGCTAGTTGGGCGTTGCGTTGTTTGGTGGCAGTTGGTTCCAGGCGGGAGATTGCTTTCGGGATGGCGTAGTACACGAGGGCAGCTGGGAGTACGCCCCAGGGGAGGCCGATCAGGAGGAGGGTGATCAGGGAGGCCGCGATGGTTGCTAGGCGGATGGGGCGTGGGGGTTTGGGTCGCCGTGGGGTGCGGGACTGGGGTGGGGTCAGGCGGCGAAGGTCGGGGCGCGGTGGGATCAGTAGATAGGTGCTTAGGGCAACGGCTGTGGCGGCGAGGAGACTGGGCACGATCGAGGCTCGGGTTGTCAGGTGGGTGGCATGGCTAGGTGGGTGGTTTGGCTAGGTGGGTGGTTTGGCTAGGTGGGTGGTCCAGTGGAGGCCGGTGGCGGTTAGGGCCAGGCCTGTTGCCAGGCAGAGCCAGCCGGGTGGGGTGGCGGTCAGGAAGGTGAGGGGGTGGGCGCCTAGGGCGTAGCCGAGGGCTATGCCGAAGGCGGGGAGGGTTGCCAGTAGACGGGCGGTGGAGTGGGCGCCGGCGAGGCTGGATTCTGTTTGGCGGCGGATGGCTTCGTCGGATCTCAGGGAGTTGGCCAGGCGTTCGGTGAGGGTGGCGAAGGCGGCTCCGGATTGTTCGGTTACTCGCCAGGCGGCGGCTAGGGCGCGGAGGCTTGAGGCGCCGGGGGTGGTTGACGCTCGGGTGAGGGCGGTGGGGACGTCCGCGCCGAGTTTGGCTGCGGCGTGGACTACTTCCAGGTCTGGGCTGATGGAGGCGGCGCCTTCCAGGGCGGCTATTGGTGGGCGGCCGGCCGATAGGTCTGCGGCTAGTACGTCCAGGGCTTCGATGATTTGGGTGCGGCGGGATGCTTCGGATTTCTCTTGCTGGTGGCGGGCTCTTTGGGTCGCTACTAGGGCTAGAACTGTCGCGATTGCGAGGGTTATGGCTATGGCCTGGGAGCCGAGGAGTGCGGTGATCAGGAGGGCTGGTGGGGCGAGGAGCCAGGCTTGGGGGTGTCGGGTCCAGAGGTGTTTTCGCTGGGAGTGGTGGGGATTTGGCGGTGGCGCGGAGGTTGGTGGCAGGCGCTTTGAGGGGTTCAGGCGGTGGAGGCTGGAGGTTCGGGAGGGGAAGGCGAGGGTGCAGGTCAGGAAAGCTAGGAAGGCGGCGAGGAATGGGGCGGTCATCGGGTACGCGTCGATGCGGTTGGCGCAAGGTGAGGTGCGGCGAGCGCGGCGGGCGGGGCGGAGCTTGGGGTAGCAGGAGCGGGTGCGTTGGGGAGGCTGTAGGGGGCTGAGCGATGCGCGGCTGGGGTCGTGGGGTGTGCGGCCGGCTGGGTGGGTGAGGTTGCGGGGCGGGGCTGGCCGGGCTGGGTGGGTGGGGTTGTGGGGCGTGGCGGGCCGGGCTGGCGGGGTGCGGTTGCGGGGTTCGTTGTTCCTGGGCGCACAGGTGGGGTGGTCGGGCGCGTGGGGGATCGTGGTGGGCGGGTGGCGAGGGTCCGGGTGAGGTCGGCTTGGGCTGGGTGCGTGGTTGGGCGGGTGGCGAGGGGCCGTGTGAGGTCGGCTTGGGTGAGGTCGGCTTGGGCGAGGTCGGCTTGGGCGAGGTCGGCTTGGGCGAGGTCGGCTTGGGCGAGGTCGGTGGGTGTGCGGGTGGTGAAGAGGTGGGCGGGTGGGTGGAGGGTGAGGGTGTTGTCGGGGTGGAAGGTGACGGCGGGGTGGGTGGTCAGGGGGCCTTGGGGGGATTTGGTGAGGGTGTGGATTTCGGAGATTCGGCGGTGGCCGGTGGGGGTTCGGGTCAGGTGGATTACGGCGTGCAGGGCGGAGGCGGCTTGGCTGTGGATGGCTTGTTGTGGGAGGCCTGCCAGGGCGCCCAGGGCTTCCAGGCGGGCTGGGACGTCGGCGGCGGAGTTGGCGTGGATGGTGCCGCAGCCGCCTTCGTGACCTGTGTTCAGGGCGATCAGGAGGTCAACTACCTCGGGACCTCTTACCTCGCCTACTACTAGGCGGTCGGGGCGCATGCGGAGGGCTTGGCGGACCAGGTCTCGGAGGGAGATTTCGCCGGAGCCCTCGATGTTGGGTGGGCGGGCTTCCAGGCGGACCACGTGCGGGTGGGCCGGGTGTAGCTCGCTGGCGTCCTCTACGAGTACCAGGCGATCGTCTGGGTCGGTGAGGGAGAGGAGGGAGTTGAGCAGCGTCGTTTTGCCGGTGCCGGTACCGCCGCTGATCAGGAACGCGACGCGGGAGTCGAGCAGGTCTTGGAGGATCGTGGCGCCGGCTTCGGGTAGGGCGCCGGCGGCGATGAGGTCTTCTAGGGTGAAGATTCGGCGGGCGGGGACTCGAAGCGACAAGCACGTGCCGGGTGAGGCGATGGGGGCAAGGATGGCGTGGAAGCGGGTGCCGTCGGAGAGGCGTACGTCTACGTAGGGAGTGGAGTCGTCGAGGCGGCGGCCGGCTGCGGCGGCCAGGCGAGTGGCCAGGCGCCGGATGGATGGCTCGTCGCCGGTGTGGATGGGGACCAGCTCCAGGCCGTGGCCGCGGTCTATGTAGACCTCGCCGGGGCCGTTCACCAGGATGTCGGTGACGCCTGGTTCGGCGAGGAGAGTGTCGAGGGGGCCGGCGCCGAGGGCTTCTCTGCGGAGCGCTGTCACTACTGCGAGAACCATTGCGTCGCCGCAGACGGTGCCGTCGGCACGGAGGGCGGCTGCGACGTTGGTGGGCGTTGGGGCGGCACCGGTCAGGGCGAGGGTGGTGCGGACTCGGTCCAGGAGGTCCGGTGGGACGTCGGCAGTGGTGGTGCGGTTGGCGAGTGGGGTGAGCATGCGGGCCGCCTTGGTTGATCGGGGCTGGTGCAGGTCGGGTCGGCATTAGGCCTGGATGGGTGGGTTGAAGAGGCTTAGGAGAGTGGTGGCGGCTTGGGTTAGGGGGCTTCGGGGAGTCGGGGTGAAGCGGCCTTGGTCCATGGCTAGCGGGAGGGCTCGGTCGGTGCCGAGTTGTGTTGCTAGGGGCAAGGAGAGGTGAGTCGCCACGTCGTTGGCGGAGAGGGCGTGGCGGGACTGGCGGGCTACCAAGCGGAGGTCGGCGGCTACGGTGCGGAGGGGACCGGTCAGGCGTTTTGCGGCGGCGGTGGAGCGGACGTCGCAGGGGACTACCAAGAGGGTGGCGGTGGCCCGGATGAAGCCTTCCTCAGCGGTTGGGTCGGGGCGGCGAGGGAGGTCCAGGACCACCAAGTCGTTGCTGCGTTGGGCGGCGTCGATGACCGAGGTCATGGTTTCGGGTGGGAGGACGGTCACGTCGGACTGGTCCCAGGAGAGGACGGCCAGGTCGTCGACGGATGGCAGGGCGGAGCGGAGAGCGGCTGCGCTGATGCGGCCGGAGGCATTCAGGAGTTTGGGCCAGCGATCGCCGGGGTCGTGTTCGATGCCGAGGGCCAGCTCGATTCCGCCGCCCAACGGATCGCCGTCGATGAGCATCGTGCGGAAGCCGCGACGACTGCCGAGCAGGGCCACGGCGGCGGCGAGGGTGGTTGAACCGGCACCGCCGCAGCCGCCGACGAAGGCGAGCGTGACGGCCGTGCGGGTGGCGCCGTCCAGGGCGTCGGAGATCTTGCCGGCCAGCACCGCCTCGTCGTCGGGCAGCCGGCAGACGACATCGGCACCGACGTCGAAAGCGCAGCGGTAGAGCTCGTCGCCGTCGAAGGCCGAACCGACCACGACGACGCCGGGACGGTGCGCGGGCCGAACGCGGGCCAGCGGCTCGGCCAGGTCGCTGCCGACGACCACCAGATTGCAGCTGTGCCAGCTGCGCCGGAGGCCCAGCAGGTCGGGCTCGACCAGTGGGGTGACCGCGGCGGCCGCGGTCAGGCGGAGCAGATCTTCGAGTAGGTCGTCGTTGGTAGTTGCCATCAGCACCGAGGGTGGTTGTGGGTCCATGCCTAGAAGATGCCGTTGCCGGGGGGTGTTTCGGACCGGCAGTGAATTCCCTGTGGACAAAGGGGTTGTCGGGTTTCCGTCAGCAGCGGGAACCCGCCACGGCGAGGCGGCGACCAAGCCGCCGGGAAGGGTTACCGTTCCTTTCGAAGCGTCTTTAACTAAAGTCACCGGACCGCTTCCGCCCCACGCTCCGGAGGAATCTGATGAGTCGATTACGCAC
Source organism: Kribbella hippodromi (assembly GCF_039531045.1). Taxonomy (NCBI): domain Bacteria; kingdom Bacillati; phylum Actinomycetota; class Actinomycetes; order Propionibacteriales; family Kribbellaceae; genus Kribbella; species Kribbella hippodromi. Next base: position 85,663 of record NZ_BAAAPH010000018.1, read on the forward strand.
GCTCGTCGCCACGGCCACCGTCGCGGCCACCGCCCTGATCGCCGCCGCCGGCGTCTCGCTCGCGAGCCCGGACGCCCGCGCCGCCGACGCGGCAACCCCAGTAAATGCAGCCGTTGCCGCGCCACAGGCGACCAGCGGCGGCGTCAAGACGGCGTACTTCACCCAGTGGGGGATCTACGCCAACGCCTTCTATCCGAAGAACCTGATCACGACCGGCGTGGCCGGCAAGCTGGACTTCCTGAACTACGCCTTCGCGAACATCCACCCGACCGATCACACCTGCTTCATGGCCAACAAGGCCGCATCGCAGGACGAGAACAACCCGAATGCCGGTGACGGCGCGGGTGACGCGTTCGCCGACTACGGCAAGTCGTACGGCGCCGACATCAGCGTTGACGGGGTCGGTGACGTGTGGAACCAGCCGATCCAGGGGAACTTCAACCAGCTCAAGAAGCTGAAGGCGAAGTACCCGAACTTGAAGATCCTGATATCGATCGGCGGCTGGACGTACTCGAAGTACTTCTCCGACGCCGCCTCCACGGACGCGAAGCGCAAGGCCTTCGTCAGCTCATGTGTGAACATGTTCCTCAAGGGTGACCTGCCGGTGATCGACGGGTTCGGCGGACCGGGTACCGGAGCCGGAATCTTCGACGGGGTGGACATCGACTGGGAGTACCCGGGCTCTCCGGGCGGCCACACCGGTAACCACTACAGCGCGGCGGACAAGCAGAACTTCACCCTGCTCCTGGCCGAGTTCCGTGCCCAACTCGATGCCTACGGCAACCAGACCGGGAAGAAGTACTACCTCACCGCGGCCACCCCGGCCGGTCAGGACAAGATCGCCACGATCGAGACCAACAAGATCGGGCAGTACCTCGACTACAACAACGTGATGACGTACGACATGCATGGCGGCTGGGAGGCAACCGGTCCGACGAACTTCCAGGACCCGCTCTACACCGCGCCCAACGACCCGAGCAATCCGATCCCGCCAGGTCAGGGCAAGTACTCGATCGACTCCGCGGTGAAGGCATGGACGACCGGCGACGCGGCGTACGGCATCCCTGGCGGATTCCCCGCGAACAAGTTGAGCATCGGATACCCCTTCTACTACAGGGGCTGGAAGGGCGTTCCGGCAACTGACAACGGCAAGTACCAGACGGCGACCGGCCCGGCGGACGGCCATGCACTGAGCGGCAACGTTCCGGGTGTCTCGTTCTACAAGGAGCTGACCGGTTTCGTCGACAACCCGTCGGCGACGCACTTCGACGACGTCACCAAGTCGTCGTGGTTCTACAGCAACGGCACGTTCTGGTCGGGTGACAATGCTCAGTCGATCAAGGCGAAGGCCGATTACCAGCACTGCAACGGGCTGGCCGGAGCAATGATGTATTCGCTCGAGGCGCTGGACCCGAACGTCACCCTCTTCAACAACGTGGTCGACGCGGTCAACGCCGGCACAGCAGGATGCAGCGGCCCACCCACCACGCCACCTACTACCCCGCCGACCACGCCACCGACAACGCCGCCGACGACCCCACCCACGACACCGCCGACCACGCCCCCAACCACGCCGCCCACGACACCACCAGGCACCGCCACCCCGTGGGCGCCGAACACGGCGTACGCGACGGGTGCGCTAGTCACCTACAACGGCGTCACCTACAAGTGCATCCAGGGTCACACCTCCCTGACCGGTTGGGAGCCCCCGAACGTCCCCGCCCTCTGGAGCCGGGTCTGATCAAGCACCGCCCACTGATCGGAGCATCATGAAACGCATCTCCCTGGCGATTGCGGCCATCACCGCAGTAGTTGTCGCCCTGCTCACCGCACCAGCGGCCAGCGCCGCAGGAGTCACCGCCACCTTCACCAAAGTGTCTGACTGGGGCAGTGGCTTCGAAGGCAAGGTGACCGTCACCAACAGCACTACCAGCTCGCTCAGCACTTGGTCGGTCGCTCTCGACTTCCCGTCCGGCTACACCGTCACCAGCACTTGGGACGCCAACCACACCAGCAGTGGACAGACCCACACCTTCACTCCGCCAAGCTGGGCCGGACCGCTAGCCCCGGGCGCGACGACCAGCTTCGGTTTCAACGGCAGTCCGGGTAACTTCGCCGGCGTCGCCTCCTGCCGACTGAACGGCGGCTCTTGCTCCGGTGGCGGTGGCGGCACAGTCCCCGGCACGCCAACGGGCCTGTCCGGTACGGCGTCCGCGTCAACCGTCAGCCTTACGTGGTCAGCAACTTCCGGTGCAACCAGCTACAACGTCTACCGGAACGGTACGAAGGTCGGCTCCCCCACAGGCGCGTCGTACACGGACTCTGGTCTCGCTGCGAACACGTCCTACAGCTACCAGGTCAGTGCGTCCAACAGTGCTGGTGAAGGGCCGAAGAGCAGCAGCGTCTCCGTCAAGACCGGCACCGGCGGCAGTACGGGTACGAAGCAAGCAGCACCGTACTTGTACATGGGCTGGGGCGACCCGCCCAACCCCGCAACCGTCATGAACGCGACCGGGATCAAGTGGTTCACGATGGCGTTCGTGCTTTCGTCCGGTGGCTGCAACCCGGCGTGGGACGGCAGCCGCCCGCTACAGGGCAGTGCGGACGCCAACGCGATCGCCGCGATCCGTGCGGCCGGTGGTGACGTCGTACCGTCGTTCGGCGGCTGGAGTGGCAACAAGCTCGGGCCGAACTGCAGTACGCCGGAAGCACTCGCCGGCGCGTACCAGCAGGTGATCAACGCGTACCACCTGAAGGCGATCGACATCGACATCGAGAACTCCGACGAGTTCGAGAACGAGGCCGTACAGGACCGCATCCTGACCGCGCTGAAGATCATCAAGCAGAACAACCCGGGCATCCAGACGGTCGTCACGTTCGGTACGTCGACCACCGGGCCGACGTACTACGGCAACCGGCTGATCGACCGGTCCAAGGCCCTCGGCGCGAACATCGACATCTTCACGCTGATGCCGTTCGACTTCGGCAGCTCGAACATCTACAACGACACGGTCGCCGCGTCGCAGGGCCTGAACAACAAGCTGAAGTCGACCTTCGGCTGGTCCACCGCCGAGGCGTACGCGCACCAGGGCATCTCCGGTATGAACGGAGTGTCCGACCAGCAGGAGATGACCACCACCGCGGCCTGGCAGAACATCACCAACTGGGCGAAGAGCAACGGGCTCGGCCGGCTGGCGTTCTGGTCCGTGAACCGGGATCGAGGCTGCGCCGGTGGCGGGGTGGTGTCCAACTGCAGTGGAATCGCCCAGGGCGACTGGGACTTCACCCGCATCACCGCGGGCTTCTAGACAAGACAGGCCGGCTAACCGCGATCCCACCGGCTCCTAAGCAAGACAGGGCGACCGCGGGCTTCTAGAGGAGGCCGGCTGAGCGCAACCCCGCGTTCAGCCGGCCTTGATCGCGTCGATGATCAGGCCGTTGCGGGCGTTCTGCCCGAGCGTCACGGACGGGTGCAGGCCGTCGCGCAGGTAGCGGGCCAGCCGGTTCGGGCTGGAGGCCAGGTGCTCGGCCCAGTGCACGATCCGCAGGTTGTCGTAGCGGCGCTGGGCGTCGGCCAGCTGCAGGTTGATCCAGGCGCTGTTGCGCTGGTCCGCGACCTTGACGTCAGGGCCGTGCGCGGTCCGGGCGGCCTGCACGTTCACCCAGTACACGGTCCGCTCCTCGCCGACGATCTGCATCGTCCGGTCGACCTGCGCGGCCACCGCGGGCGGCGTGAAGATGTCGTTGGAGCCGACAGACATCAGAATCCGGTGCGGCAAGCCGTAGTCCTGTGCCCACGTCTCCAGCGCATCCACCGCCGGTGTCACCGGACGGCCGGCCCAGTTGTGTACGGCGATGCTGATCCCGAGCTTCGACAGCTGCCGCGCCAGCGGCGGACCGTCCTGGACGCCGATGCTGTCGCCGAACATGAAGACGCCGTCGCTCTCCCGGGTCCGGCGGATCTGTGCCTCGTTCGAGATCGCCCGGGCCTGCCGGTCCCACGCGCCGAGCACGCCGGAGCCGTAGTTGCCGAGCGAGGTGAGTCCATCGGCGGCCGCCATCGCCGCCGCCGGGGAGCCTGCCGCCGCCTCGGCCGCCGAGGCCGGAGCCGCTGAGGCCGCGACTGTCGACGCGGCCGCCGCTGTTCCGGCCGCGAACAGCAGCCGGCGACTCGGGCGGAACGAATCCTGAGGCTTTCTCACGCAGGAAAGAGTGCGCGGGAAAGGCCTGTCACCGCAAGTCGACACCTGGATTCTCAGCGAACGCTCCGGCAATCGTTGTCAACTGGACGTCACCGGCCGAGTCCGGAAGAACGTCCGGAACCGCTCCGCCGCCGGGGTCAGCGGTGTACTCAACCGCCACGACAACCCGATCTCCCGCCGGGCTTGAACGCCGGCCAGCGGTACGGAGACCGCGCCACTGTCGTTTCCACGCACCGATCCGGCGGGCAGGATCGCCACCCCGAGCCCGGCGCCGACCAAGCTGTCGATGGTCGCGAGGTCGGTCGCCTCGAACGCCAGCTGCGGACTGAAACCCGCCTCGCGACACAGCCGATCCGTCACCCGCCGGAACCCGAAGCCGGGCTGCAGTCCGACGAACGCCTCGTCCCGCGCCGCCTCCAGCTCGACCCGGTGCCGCGACGCCAGCGCGTGCCCAGGCGGTACGTGCAGGCACAGCCGCTGCCGCTCCAGCAGGTGCCAGCCGTACAGCGCGGGGTCCGCACGGGGCGCGAGGATCGCGATCTCGGCCTCACCCGACTCGAGGTCCTGGACGATGTCGTGCGCCGGCTCCTGCCGGAGTTCGAACTCCACCTGCGGCGCCGCCGCCCGGAACTCCTTCAGCAGGTCGGGCATCAGGCTGGTCGCGACCGAGTGCAGGAACGCCAGCCGCACTGTCCCGGAGTCGGGGTCGAGCAGCGCGTCGATCCGGCGCTTGGCGGTATCCACGGCCGCCGTTCCAGTACGCGCGGCCTCCAGTACCAGCCGCCCGTACGGGTTCAGCCGGACGCCCCGTGGTTCCCGCTCGAACAGTGCGACGCCGAAAGCGCGCTCGACCCGTTGCAGCGAACGTGTCAGGTTCGGCTGGCTGGTACCCAGTGCGGCCGCCGCTGCGGTCAGGTGTTCGGTGTCCGCGAGGACGACGAACCACCGGAGATCCTCGACATGCATACTGAAATCGTATCGATTTCTGCCGAGATCGACATTTTACGTATCACGTTCCGCGTGCGACCGTCGAAGACATGCACCAATCCGTCGCGCACCAGCCCGGGTACCTGCCCGGCGACAAGGAGTACCGCAAGCTCTCCGTCGCACTGTTCGCGGCCGGACTCGCGACGTTCGCCCTGCTCTACAGCACCCAGCCGCTGCTCCCACAGCTCGTCACCGCATTCCACATCTCCCCCAGCCAGAGTGCGTTCAGCGTCTCGATCGCGACGTTCGGCCTCGGCCTGGCACTCCTGGTGGCCGGTCCAGCCTCGGAGGTACTCGGCCGGACCAACCTGATGCGCTGGTCGGTAGCTGCGACCTCCCTGTTCGCCCTGCTGAGTGCCTTCGCACCGACCTGGAACACCCTGCTCGTACTGCGCGGTCTGCAGGGCATCGCAATGGCCGGCCTACCCGCTGTTGCGATGGCCTACCTGCGGGAGGAGGTGCACCAAGACAGTCACGCGCGGGCCAGCGGCCTCTACATCGCGGGTACGGCGGTTGGTGGGATGGCGGGACGCCTCATTGCCGGCGGACTGTCCGACGCCGGCGGCTGGCGCTTCGCAACCGCCGGCATCGCGGTCGTCGGCGTACTGTGCGCGACCGTCGTCTGGCTGCTCCTGCCGGCCTCGCGGAACTTCCAACCCAGTGCAGCACGTCCACGCGACCTGTTCTCCGGACGAGTACTGCGTGATCCCGCACTCCTCGCGCTGTACGGGATCGCAGCGACCGCAGTAGGCGCGTTCGTAGCGATCTACAACGGAGCGGTGTTCCGCCTGTCCGGATCGCCGTACCAGCTGAGCGCAGGCGCCGCCGGGCTGGTGTTCTGCGTCTACCTACTCGGGTCCGCGGGCTCTGCGACCGCTGGATCGCTGGCAGACCGCTTCGGCCGCCGCGCTGTCGTACCAGTGGGCTGCCTGATCACTCTGGCCGGTGTGGCGATCACACTGGCTGCTCCACTGCCGTTCATCGTGCTAGGCCTCGCTGTGATGACAGCAGGGTTCTTCGCGGTACACGGCGTCGCCAGCGGCTGGGTACCTGCCCGGGCGCACGCCAGTGGAGTAGGTACCGGACAGGCGTCCAGCATGTACCTGTTCTCGTTCTACTTGGGGTCCTCGGTCTTCGGAGGATTAGCGGGTACGGCGTGGAGCCGCGCTCAGTGGACCGGTGTAGCGGCCGAGGCCGGTGTCCTGTTCGGTGTGACCTTCGTCCTCGCGCTATTGCTCAAGAACGTTCCCAGCCGGGTGCCAAACTAGCTGAGTGACCAAAGCTACCGATGCGGCTGACCAGTTGGGACTCACGTACGAGGTGACGAGGCACGGCCGGGTCAACTCGTTGGAGGAAGCCGCGGCGGCGCGCGGGATCGAACCGGCCAAGCTGATCAAGACGATCGTCGTGCGGTTGTCGGATGACGACTACCGGTTCGTCCTGGTACCTGGTGACCGCGAGATCGCCTGGCCGAAGCTGCGGGCGCTGCTCGGTGTGAAGCGCATGTCGATGCCGGACAAGGACACCGCGTACGAGGTCACCGGCTACGTACGCGGAACGATCACACCGCTCGGAAGTACGCAGGCCTGGCCCGTGATCGCGGATGAGCGGATCACCGGGACGATCTCGATCGGCGGCGGTGACCACGGAGTCGGGATCACGGTGGACGCGCAGGCGCTGACGAAGGCCCTGGGCGCCACCGTGGCGGATGTGACTGACTGATTCAGGCGAGCAGCCCCTGCTGCCCGGCGCGCAGGCCGGCTTGGAAGCGGGTGGTGGCGTCGAGAGAACGCAGGATGCGCTGCATCCGGCGCTCCACGGTTCGCTGCGCCACGCCCAGGCGACGGGCGATGGCTTGATCCGTCAACCCAGCCGCGGCCAGTGATAGGAGCTGCTGGTCCTCTGAACTCAAAGGACCGCCGGAGAGCGTGGGCGTGAGCGGGCTCGACTGATGCCAGAGCAGGTCGAACAGCCGGAGCAGTGCGTCCAGCAAGCTCGACGGACCAAGCTCCACAACCACGTCCGGCGCAGTCGGGAGTAGTGCAGCCCGGCGATCCACCAGCATGAGCTTCAGCGGTACGTCACGCAGCATCCGGCACCCAGTGGAACGTGCCGCTACCAGCTCATCCGGTTCAGCCAGCGAGGCCATGTCATAGATCGTCCGGTACGAAACACCGCGCCCTACCCGCAGCAATGTGTATGGAAGCCGATCCAGTACGAGTACCTCCTCCCGAGCGCACTGCTGCGCTTGGTAGAACCGCTGCGCGATCGCCTCAGTACCCCGGATGACCGTGAACGCATCCGGCTGCCGGAACTCGGCTGTCAGCACCGACGCACCCAGCCGGGCCTCCACGATCGCCGCCTGCTTGCGTAGCGCGAGTAGCTCGACCGCAGCCTCCGGTACAGCCGGAACGTACCGAGCCGGACGGCCTGGCGTACGGGACGCCAGACCGAGCGACAGCAGCGACCGGAGATGCCGACTGACCCGATGGGCGGGCCAGTCGACCAGAGCAGCCAGATCAGTCGCAGTGGACTCCGGGCGGGCCAGAAGCACCCGGTAGAGCTGCTCGTCCTCCGAGCAGACACCGAGCGCCTCCAGCACCGGAGCCGGTTGATAGCTGTGCATGATCAGGGCAGCGAATGCACATGGCCGCCGACCTGGGTCGCGAACTGGTTGCCGTTCGTCGCGTCCCAGTTGGTCGACCAAGTCATCGCACCACGCAGCGACGGCCACGGCGTGCTCGGCTTGTAGTTGCCGCAACCGGTGCCCTTGGTGAGGCAGTCCAGCGCGTTGTTGGCGACAGACGGCGAGACGTACCCACTACCGGCGGCACGAGATGACGCCGGCAGACCGAGACCGACCTGGTCGGGACGCAGACCGCCCTGCAGCATCAGACAGGCCTGCGCGGTGATGAAGTCGACCGAGCCCTGTGAGTAGACCTGACCGTCGCAGCCGTTCATGGAGCCGGAGTTGTAGTACTGCACGTTGACGATGGTCAGGATGTCCTTGATCGCCAGCGCCAGCTTGAAGTACTCGGCCGACGTACTCTGCATGTCGATCGTCTGCGGCGCCATCGTCACTACCAGTCCGCTGCCGAACTGACTCTGCAGGCTGTGCAGCGCCTGACCCATGTACTGCGCGTTGACGCCGTTCTCCAGGTCGATGTCGATCCCGTCGAACCCGTACTCCCGCAGCACCGACAGTGCGCTCGATGCGAAGTTCGCGGCAGCGGTGGGGTCAGCGACCGAGATGGTGCCGTTCTGGCCGCCGACGGACAGGATCACCTTCTTGCCGGCCGCCTGCTTCGCCGCGATGTCCGCCTTGAACTGCGCGACGGTGTACCCGCCGAGTCCGGCGCTGTCCAGGTTGAACGTGATGCCACCCGGCCTTGACGCGTCGGCATCCGCAAAGGCGACTGCGATCAAGTCGTACGCTGCCGGCACGTCGGAGATCTTCTGCACGGTCGCACCGTTGTTGAAGTTCTGCCAGTACCCAGTGAGCACATGCGCCGGCAGATTGCCTGCTGGTGGGTTGGTGCCGCCGTCGGAGGTGGTACCCGACACAGCCGCTCCGTAAGGCGAGCAGTTGCCGCTCGGATCACACGCCCGCACCTTGAATGAGTACGTCGTGGCCGCAGTCAGCCCAGTAGCTGTCCACCCGGTCACATTGCCGACGCCCTGCGCCGCGCCCGTACCCCGGACCACGTCGTAGTGGTCGATGCCATTCGCGTCCGACGCCGCCGACCAGCTCAGCTTCAGCGAGCTCGACGTAGGACTACCGACAGCAAGACCTGTCGGCGTCGACGGCGGCGTGGTGTCCGCCGTCCCACCAGGTCCGTCCAGCACCACGTCATCAGCCTGGTACGCCGGCAGCGCGTACCAGCTGTGGACGTAGATCGTCACCGACGTCGCTGACGCACCAGTGGTGAACGGAACGGTCAGCTGACTCCAGCTGGAACTCGTCGTCCACGTACTAGGACCACCGTCGACTCCGAGATAGACATTCGACCCTTTCACCCAAGCCGACAGCGTGTAGGCGGTATTGGGCTGGACCGCAATTGACTGTGAGCACTGGGCGATGTCGCTTCCGCTGGGCGCGGCCTGGAGGGCGTACGCGCCGGAGTGGGGTGCGGTCGTCGTCACGCCGCCGGCTGGGCAGTTCCACCCCGACAAGGTGCCGGACTCGAAGCCGGCGTTTGTGACGAGATTGGTGGCCGCGGTGGCGGAGCTGGGGACCAGAAAGGCCATGAATACGGCGAGCAGGCTGATGAGGACCGCTGCCTGGGGGCGGTGTGCAGGCGGGTTCATGCCCTACAAACTGTGACCGCGCGATTACATTGTCAAGACCCTGCATAAAATGAGAACGCTCCCACGCGCAGGAAAGCGAAAATCTTTACTGCTACCCGCGAGGCCAGCACCAAGCCAGCAGTAAGAGGAAAGGCGACGGCCCCCGGCGGGGGGGTGACCGGGGGCCGTCTTCGGCCACGGGCTCGGGGGGAGGAGCCGGGGGCCGTTCAGGAGGCGACAGTCTGCCACTGTCAGGGAGTTATGTACCCCCCGAGACCTGGTGCTACACATCTCAGTTGAATCTCAACCGGATCGCGCCACCCAGGGCCCGAAACAGAGCCACTGTCACACTGATCCCCAGTCTAACGGGATACCGGCCGACGCAAAAGCCCGGGGGTCCCCGGCGTTTCTCCCGGCTGCCTATGCTCGGTCCATGGCGCACCCCGGCACGGCTCGCTCGGCGGCCTTCTTCGATCTGGACAAGACCATTCTGGCCCGCTCGAGCACGCTCGCGTTCTCGCGCCCGTTCTACGCCGGTGGACTGATCAACCGAAGAACCGTGCTGCGCAGCGCGTACGCCCAGTTCGTGTACCTGCTCGGTGGCGCGGACCACGACCAGATGGAGCGGATGCGCGAGTACATCTCGGCGATGTGCACCGGCTGGGACGTCGCGACCGTGCAGGGCATCGTCGCCGACACGCTCGACCACATCGTCCGGCCGATGATCCACGCCGAGGCGGTCGAGCTGATCGACCGGCACCACGCGGCCGGCCGGGACGTGGTGATCGTGTCGTCGTCCGGCGCCGAGGTGGTGGAGCCGATCGGTGCGATCCTCGGCGCGGACAAGGTGATCGCCACCCGGATGGTCGTTGCCGATGGCAAGTACACCGGCGAGATCGCCGAGTACGCGTACGGTCCGGGCAAGGTGACCGCGATGGCGGCGCTCGCGGCGGTCGAGGGGTACGACCTGGCGAGCTCGTACGGCTATTCGGACTCGATCACCGACGAGCCGATGCTCGCGGCGGTCGGCCATCCGCATGCGGTCAACCCGGACAAGGCGCTGCGCCGGATCGCGATCGAGCGCGGCTGGCCGGTGCTGGAGTTCACCGAGCCGGGCGAGCGCGTCGGCCGGGTCCGGCGACCCGCGGTAGCCGCCGGCCTGGTCGCGGCGGTGGCTGCCGGCGCGCTGCTGCTGGCGTACCGCCGACGGTTCCGGACGGCCTGAAAGCTGAAGATAGCTTCATTGTTCTCAACTCCATGAAGGCACCGCTTCCCCTTCCCAGAAAGGGGTTTCAGGAGTACAAAGGAATCAACAAAGGATCTCCGGATCCGGATAGAGATTGCACGCCAGCCCGGTACCCACGCGGCGACCAGCCCATCCCAAACGGGCAGCGCGACCCAGGCCTCGTCCTGTGGCGGCAAACCGGTGCACGCATGGTAACCAGGATGGCGTGCCAGCGACGGCGCTCTCACTCGAGAGCGCCGTCGGCATGTCCGGAGGGCAACTACCTCAGGAGACCAGCGGCGACAGCTCGGCACCTTTTGTCAGCACTTCGCAGGACCGCAGCAACCAGTCACGGACGCCGGTCAGCCCTCGCTCTGTGTAGTCGGTGAGCCCGCCGGCGTACGACGCCTGCAACAGGTAGTGACCGCCTTCCGGCACCGTGACCGCGACCGGGTCGATGCCTCGGGCAACCAGCAGGCAGCGTTCGGCGGCGCGTGCGACGAGGCCGTTCGCGGTCGGGAACGGACGCAGCACGGCCAGCTCGGCGTGCACGATCGCGGCCACCACCAGTCCGGGGGCCTTGGTCAGGCGGGTGAGGTTCTGTGCGAGCGCGCTCAGCCGTTCCCACATTTCGGCGGCGGGTGGCGCGGGCGGGAGGCCGGGGATGTCGTCCGGGATCGGCTCGGCGGCGGTGCGCAGGTGGCCGAGCTCAGCGGCCGGGCCCAAGTCGGCCGCGGCCAGCTGGTGCAGTCTGGTCCAGACCTGCACCGGCGCGGTGTCCACCTGCGGTGCCAAGGTCATCAGTTCGGCTGTCATCCGGACCGCTCCGGAGGCCAGTCCGTCGGCCGCACCACGGCGTACGTCGTCCGGTGTCGCCGTACTACCCGCGAGTGCGGCGGAGGCGTGTGCGCCCCGCAGCAGCGCCTCGGCGGTCACGTCCGAGCTGACCCGGCGCAGCCCGCGATCCCGCAGCAACACGTCCACCGCATCCCGCGCCGCCCGAGCCGCCGACCCGACCCCTTCCAGCCCCGCAAGCGGCTCGAACACATCAACACTCATACCCGCAGCCTAGGATGACGTGGCATGGCGCTCGGCACCGTCCCCAGGTTCAGCATCGTGGTCCCCTGCCATGGCTCGCGGGCCTGGTTGCGGCCGTGTCTGGACTCGGTGCTCGGGCAGTCGTTCACCGACTTCGAGGTGATCGGGGTGGATGATGCCGACCAGGACTCGTCCGGGCGGATTCTGGACGAGTACGCGGCCGCCGACCCGCGGGTGCATGTGGTGCACCTGGACGAGAACGTCGGTCTCGGGCCGACCCGGAACGCCGGGCTGAAGGAGTGCCGCGGCAAGTACGTGCTGTTCCTGGACGCCGATGACGTCTGGCAGCCCGGGTCGCTGGAGGCGATCGCGGCCCGGATCGACGCCGCCGGCCAGCCCGACATCGTGCTGTTCGACTACGAGCGGATCTTCTGGGACGGGCGCGTGGTCCGGAACCAGCGGCACGACGCGTTCGCCCGCGAGGGCGCCGGGGTGTTCACGGCGGCCGAACGGCCGATCTTCCTCACCTTCCTCGAAGTGGTCTGGAACAAGGCGTACCGCCGGGAGTTCCTGACCCGGCACGGCTTCGCGTTCACCGCCGGCTTCTACGAGGACGCGCCGTGGACGTACTCGACGATGCTGACCGCCGAGCGGATCGCCACCCTGGACAAGGTCGTCGTGCACTACCGCCAGCACCGCACCGGCGGGAACATTCACGCCACCAGCGGCCGGCAGCAGTGGGACATCTTCGACCAGTACGACCGGGTGCACGCCTTCATCCAGTCCGACCCGGAGCTGGCCGGCTGGCGGCGGTTCGCGTTCGACCGGTCGCTCGACCACATCCTCGCCGTACTCGCGAAGCCGGAGCGGATCGACGCCGACGACCGGGCCGACTTCTTCCACGCGGCGCACGCGTTCGCGAAGCGCTGGAAGCCGGAGGGGTACAGCACCGACAGGACCGCCCGTGGGTTCAAGCGCTGGCTGCTCATCCACGACGACTACGCGACGTACTCGACGCTCAAGCTGAGCGCCCGGATGCTACGCGCGTCGACGCCACCGAAGGCCGTCAGCAAGCTGCTCCGCCGCGGCAAGCTCGACCCGAACCTGGCCGTGTACGCGGCGTACTGGTTCAAGCAGTACGCCTGCAACCCGCGGGCGATCTTCGAGAAGGCGGCCGAGCTCGCACCGCAGCTCCGCGGGGTGTGGGTGATCGACAACGACCAGCTCAGCGCAGTCCCCGAAGGCGTCGAGTACGTCGTCGCGGACTCCCCCGCGTACGAGAAGCTGCTCGGCAAGGCGACGTACTTCATCAGCAACATGAACTGGCCGAAGGGCCTGGTGAAACGCGAGGGGCAGATCCACCTGCAGACCCAGCACGGCACGCCGCTGAAGACGATGGGGACCGATCTACGGCACTTCCCGCGCGCCGGGCAGGACCTGGATCTCGACGAGCTGATGCGCCAGGTCGACCGCTGGGACTTCAACCTGTCCTCGAACCGGTACTCCTCGGAGATCTGGGAGCGTACGTACCCGGCGCGCTTCGAGGAACTGGAGTACGGCTACCCGCGCAACGATCGCCTGCTGTCCGCGAGCCTCGAGGATGTCCGGGCGATCCGGGCCGCGCTCGGGTTCGACGACTCGCACCTGGTCATCCTGTACGCGCCGACGTTCCGTGATGGGGTCGACTCGGTCCGGATGCCGACCGGCTTGATGGACCTCGGCGGCTCCGGCATCCAGCTGGACCTGGACCGGCTGGCGGCCGCCGCCGGCGAGCACGGCCGGGTGCTGGTCCGGACGCACTATTCGTTGTCGAAGGCACCGGAATCGCACTCCGGGCGGGTGATCGACGTGTCCCGGCACCCGCGCGTCGAGGACCTGATGCTGGCGGCCGACGTACTGATCTCGGACTACTCGTCGATCACCTTCGACTACGCGAACCTGGACCGCCCGATCATGCTGCACGTCGAGGACCAGGGGTTCTACAGTGGCCGGCGCGGCATGTACTTCGACGTCACCGACTTCCCACCCGGGGTGGTGGCTCGGTCCGCCGAGGAGCTGTTCGCCGCGCTGCGCAACGGCACCTTCGCGAGTCCGGAGGCGGCCAAGCACCGGCAGCTGTACCGCGAGCGGTTCTGTGAGTTCGACGACGGGCAGGCGGCCGAGCGGGTCGTACGCCGGGTGTTCCTGGGCGAGACCGAAGTACCAGCCGTCGTGCCGTTGGCGGACCGCTCACCAGCACCATCGGCGTACTTCGTGCATAATGGCTGACATGTCGATCAGCTTGAAGCCCGTCCACGCTCTGCGCGTGCGCTTCAGCCTGCGACGACGACGCACTGTCTGAACACCCCAGCCTGTTCCAGTCGCGTCTCCCCGAAGGACTCTGCCATGTCCGCAGTTCTGCCTGTCCTGGCCACCAGACTGTCCGCTGCCGCCGCGGCCGCGTTCGGCTCGTCGTACGCCGACGTCGATCCGGAGTTGCGGTCGGCCACCAAACCCGAGTTCGGGCACTACCAGAGCAATCTTGCGCTCCGGCTCGGCAATGCGCTCAGCCAATCGCCGCGGGACGTTGCCGCACGCCTGGTCGCAGCAATGCGGCTGGACGACCTGTGTGCACCGCCCACCATCGCCGGTCCCGGTTTCATCAACCTGACGCTACTGCCGTCCACCCTGGCCAAGGCAGTCAACGAACCACAGTCGTTCACCAGCAACGGCCAACGGGTAGTAGTCGACTACTCCCAACCGAACGTCGCGAAGCAGATGCACGTGGGTCATCTCCGTTCCACCGTCATCGGTGACGCGCTCTGCAACGTACTGAACCACGTCGGCTACGAGGTGATCCGGCAGAACCACGTGGGCGACTGGGGTACGCAGTACGGGATGATGATCGAGCAACTCCTGGAGGAGGGGCTGACGGCTGAATCCCTTGATCTGGTGGGCTTGCAGCACCTGTACGAGCGGAGCCGGAAGCACTTCGATGCCGACGGCACCTTTGCGGACCTGTCCCGCGGCAGAGTAGTACTGCTGCAGTCAGGTGATCCGGAAACGCGGGCGATCTGGCGGCACATGGTGGACGTGTCGCTGGATGACTTCGAGCGGGTGTACGCGCTCCTGGGCTCCGCACTGACAAGGAGCGATGTAGTTGGCGAGAGTGCGTACAACGACGACCTGCCGAGAGTTGTCGCGGAGCTGGAACAGCAGGGGCTACTGACCGAGTCAGAGGGCGCTATGTGCGCTTTCCTGCCTGGGTTCCTCGGCCGGGACGGCAGTCCGCTGCCGGTGATCGTCCGGAAGTCAGATGGCGGTTTCGGCTACAGCGCAACGGACCTGGCCGCCGTACGGCACCGGGTGAGCACGCTGCACGCGAACCGGATCGTGTACGTCGTGGACCACCGGCAGGCATTGCACTTCGACCAGATCTTCACACTGGCCCGGACAGCCGGCTGGCTACCGACCACTGTCCCAGCAGAGCACGTCTCGTTCGGCACCGTACTCGGGCCGAACGGAAGGCCCTTCAAAACAAGAGCCGGCGGCACGGTGAAGCTGGTCGAGCTACTGGACAGTGCTGTGGCCAGAGCGGATGCCCTGCTTGCCGGACGAGAGGGTGTTGATCGGGCGGCGACCGCGCGGGCAGTCGGGATCGGTGCGGTCAAGTACGCGGACCTGTCGAGCGACCGGGGCAATGACTACGTGTTCGACCTGGACCGGATGGTCGCTATGACTGGCAACACCGGCCCGTACCTGCAGTACGCGCATGCCCGGCTCACCAGGCTCCTGGGCAAGGCTGGAACGACAGGTGGTGAGGTAACCGAGCTGCAGGAACCTGCGGAACAGCGGCTCGCCCTCCTCCTCACTGGCTTCGCTAGTACCGTCAACCAGGTCGCGGAGACGCTCCAGCCGCACAAGCTGTGTACGTACCTCTATGAGCTGGCGTCCGCGTTGTCGGTGTTCTACGAGCAGTGCCCCGTTCTCAGCAGTGCCGGAGCGACCCGCGCAAGCCGGATCGCACTCTGCACAGCGACCCGGCATGTGTTGCAGGATGGACTCGGCCTGCTCGGTATCGAGGCCCCCAACGCCATGTAAGTCACCGGAGGTGCTGATGCTGCCGTGGTCCGCCGACTTCGCCGGTCGCCTGGAACAGACGACGTACACGAGTGAACTGCTCCGTGGGAACCCGCTAGACGATCCACACGAGCGCCCCGTGCTCGTGTACCTGCCACCGGGCTATGACGAGTCGGACGACCGGTACCCGTCCATCTACGTCACCATGGGCTACACCGGCCACGTCGGCATGTGGTTCAACCGCGTGCCGTTCCGGCAGCCGTACCCGGAGTTGCTGGACGCGATGTTCCAGGACGAGAGCGTGCCGCGGGCAGTAGTGGTGTTCGTGGACTCGTGGACCAAGTACGGCGGCAGCCAATGCCTGGATTCCCCTGGCACCGGGCAGTACCAGTCGTATCTGTGCGACGAGATCGTGCCGTGGGTGGATGCGACGTACCGGACCATCCCGGACCGCGATCACCGAGCTGTCACCGGCAAGTCGAGTGGCGGCTACACGGCGATGGTGACTCCATTGCTGCGGCCGGATGTCTTCGGTGCGCTCGCTACGCACGCCGGTGACGCACTGTTCGACGTCTGCTACCGCCCTGAGTTCCCGGACCGGGCCAGGACCCTGCGGGACAAGTACGACGGCAGCTACGACAAGTACTTCGAGGTACTTGCGACCCGGACCGGGCGTACGACGAACGAGGACCTGCACCTGCTGGAGATCTACGGCTACGCATCGGCGTACTCAGCCGAACCGGACGGCACCGTACTACTGCCGTTCGACGACCTGGGCGCGATCGTCCCGGAGGTCTGGTCCCGCTGGCTGTCCCGCGACCCGGTGGAGATGGTCAAGGAGCCGCAGTACGCCGACGCACTGCGCTCGCTGCGGGCAGTGTGGATCGACGCCGGCCGGGAGGATGAGTACTACCTCGATCTCGGCGCGACCGCGTTCCACCGGGCGGCGCAACAGGCCGGCGTACCCGACGACCGGATGCACTTCGAGCTGTTCGACGGGACGCATGGCGGCATCGAGTACCGGTATCCGCTGGCGGTGCGCTGGCTGGCTCAAGAACTCGCGGCTAATTGACGTGCTGTCACGGTGCGGACGCCGTACCTTCGAGCCATGACTTGGCCGAATGGGATCGAGGCGCGCCCCCTCGACAAGAGTGACGTCGAGGCGTGGGCCGTGCTGGCCGCCGACGTGGAGAAGGTCGACCAGGACGGCGTGAACCTCGGGGTCGAGGATCTCGCCGAGCAACTGGAGGCGCCGAAGCTCGACCTGGCCCGGGACACCATCGGGCTGTGGGCCGGCGATCGGATGATCGGCTTCGGCATGGCCGTCGTCTCCTCCGCCGTGGTGGACGTCGACCGGGTGCGTACCGAAGGCGCGGTGCATCCGGAGTGGCGCCGGCAGGGGCTGGGTACGGCACTCGTGCGCTGGCTGATCCGCCGGGCGCAAGAGCTGCATGCGGAAAACCACCCGGAAGTGCCTGGTCTGGTCGGTGCCGGCACGATCAGTACCAATGCCGGTGCGACGACCATGCTCAGCGGCTTCGGTTTCGAAGAAGTGCGGTACTACATCGACATGCGCCGGCCGCTGGACCAGCCCGTACCCGAGGTGCCGGTGGCCGATGGGTTCCGGGTGATGCCGTTCGACCGGGCGTACGACGACGCGGTCCGGCAGGCGCACAACGAGGCGTTCCAGGATCACTGGGGCTCGACGCCACGCGACCCGGAGACCTGGGCCAACCGGACCACCGGGACGCGGGCATTCCGGGGCGGCCAGTCGTACCTGGCGATGGACGGGGAGACGATCGCGGCGTACGTGCTCTGCTACGAGTACGACGCCAACACCGCCGCTACCGGCGTGCGGGAGCTGTACATCGGCCAGGTCGGCACCCGCCGGGCGTACCGCGGGCGCGGTCTGGCCAGGGCGACCCTGGCGAAGGTGCTGGCCGAGGCCGCACAGGCCGGGTACCAGCGGGGTGCTCTCGGCGTCGACGCCGACAACCCCACTGGTGCGCTCGGCCTGTACGAGGGCCTCGGCTTCACCACTCACTCCAAGTACATCAACTACAGCTTGCCGATGCCGTCAGACGTGTGAGTCGACGACGGCCGGAGCCGGGGTCTCGACCGGCTCCGGCTGCGACCGGAACCAGTTCCACGGGCGGACGGTGACGATGATCATGGTCAGGCTCACCGCCGCGTAGACGAGCGAGCCGATGAAGGCTGCGTGCACGCCGTCGACCAGCACCTCGCGGGGAATCGTCGACGTCGAGTTGCGGCTCGCCGTACCGAAGATCGTCACCAGGATGCCCAGGCCGAGCGCGCCGCCGACCTGCTGGACCACGTTCAGCATGCCGGATGCGGCGCCCGAGTCCTCCGGCGCGACGCCCGCGATCGCGCGGCCGACCAGCGGGATGAAGATCATCCCGGCGCCCGCGCCGAACAGCAGCAGCGGACCGACCACATCGTGCAGGTACGCGCTGTGTGCACCCAGCCGGGTCAGCCAGATCGTGCCGAGCGTGATCAGCACCGACCCGGTCAGCATCAGCTTCCCGCCGTCGATCCGGGCCACCAGCTTCGGTACGACCCGCGACGCGGTGAACAGCAACCCGGTCAGCGGAAGGAAGGCCAGACCGGCCGCGAGCGGACTCAACGCGAGCACGCCCTGCAGGTACTGCGTCAGGAAGAAGAACATCCCGAACATGGTCCCGACCACCAGCAGCATGGTCAGGTACGACGCCGACCGCTGAGCGGACTTGAACAGCCGCAACGGAACGATCGGGTGGCTGACCCGGCGCTCGATCAGCACGAACGACACCAGCAGTACGACACCTGCCGAGAACGCGGCCAGCACCTCCGGCGACGACCAGCCCTTCTCGGCGACCCGGATGAAGCCGAACACCAGCGACGTGATGCCGAGCGTGGAGGTGAGTGCGCCGGCCACGTCGAACCGGCCGGTCTCCGGCGCGGTCTCGGTCAGCACCCGGCGGGCAGCGAAGACCAGCACAATGCCGATCGGGACGTTGATGAACAGACCCCAGCGCCAGGACACCCAGTCCGTCAGCATGCCGCCGAGGACCAGCCCGACGCTACCGCCACCGGACGACACCAGGCTGTAGTAGCCGAGTGCCTTCATCCGCTCGGGACCTTCGCGGTACGTGAGCATCAGCAAGGTCAGCGCCGCCGGTGCGGCGATGGCACCACCGATGCCCTGCAGCACTCGCGCGGCGAGCAGCAGCTCCGCGTTCGGCGCCAGACCGCCGAGCAGGGAGGCGAGCGTGAAAACACTGATGCCGGTGATGAACACGCGGCGGCGACCGAGCAGGTCACCGGCGCGGGCACCGAGCAGCAGCAACCCGCCGAAGGCGAGTGCGTACGCGTTCTGGACCCAGGACAGGCTGGACGGACTGAAGTGCAGGGCCTGCTGAATGTGCGGCATGGCGATGTTCACCACGGTGCCGTCCAGGATCACCATCAGCTGGGTGACCAGGATGACCGCCAGAACCACCCCCGGCCGCCGGACCGGCGTACCGGAACCGACTGATGTTGCCGACATATTGCTCCTTACCCCGTGGGGGTTACAGTTGAGAGAGAAAGCGGAGCGCTCCTCCGGATACGATACGGAGGCACCCTCCACTTTGCAAGCGTTATTGTGGCGGAACTCGTGTGGAGGAGGCTGGATGGCGCCGCAACCCCTGCCGTGCACGCGGCCGGCCCGCGCGGACGCCGCGCGGAACTACGACCGGCTGGTGACGGCCGCCCGGGAGACGTTCGCCGAGCACGGCACCGACACCTCACTGGAGGAGATCGCCCGCCGCGCCGGCGTCGGCATCGGCACGCTGTACCGCCGGTTCCCGAGCCGGACCGCGCTGCTCGAGGCGGTCTACGTCGAGGAGATCCAGTCCGTCTGCGACCGGGCGTACGAGTTCGACCGGCAGCTCGAGCCGTTCGAGGCGCTGGCCGCGTGGTTGCGCAGCTTCCTCGGGTACGGCCTGTCCAAGGGCAGCCTGGCCTCGGAGCTGACCGTTGCGCTGGGCAAGGATTCGCCGTTCTTCCAGTCCTGCAAGGTGAATGTCCAGGAGGCCGGGGCGCTGCTGCTGGACAAGGCGAAGGCGGCCGGCGATGTCCGGCCCGAGCTGGAGCTGATGGACATCATGCGGCTGGTCGGCGGGATCAACATGGGCCGCGACATGGAGACCGAGCAGGCCCACCGGCTGCTCGACATCGTGCTCTGCGGTCTCCGGCCGGCTAAACCCGCAGCTGCGTCCTGAGCTCGGCGAGCGGCGGGTTGCCGGCGTCCCGTTCGGTGTAGCTCAGTCGCGCGCGCTCGTACGGCCAATCGATGTGGAGCTCGGGGTCGAACAGGTCGACCGTGATGCGCTCGGGCGACCAAAGCTCGTTCACGAGGAAGTTGTACGTGGTGTGCGCGGCCACCGTACAGAACGAGTTCCCGACACCGCGCGGTACGAAAAGCGCGTCCGACGTACCGAGCTCGAAGGTCTCGACCCGGCCGAAGGTGTCGTTGGCGCGCAGATCGGCGAGCGCGACGAACACCCGGCCGGACGACGGCGACAGGTACTTGTCCCACGGCTCGGCGTGGATGCCCCGGACGATCGCGGGCGTCGCGAAGTACGCCACGTTGTGCTGCACGACCTCCAGGCCGAGCGCGGCCAGCCTCTCCCGGTGGAAGTTCTCCTTGAACCAGCCGTCCGGATTGGCCTTGACCTCCAGCTCGATCCGCAGCACCCCAGGAATCGTGGTTTCGTGGATGTTCATCGGCGTACCTGCCGGCGCGCTTCCAGTTGGGCCTGGTCAGCAGCCGAGAGCCCTGCTTCCCAGCCGGCGCCGTTGGTGATCCGCGTCCGCCGGGTCGTCGTCTTCGGGAACAGCTGGGTGAACAGCGCGTCCACCTGCTCCTCCCGTTTCGCCAGCACCGGCAGCAATCGGCCGGCATCCGCCTCGGAGACGGCCGCTTGAGTCGCGGCGGTCGTCTGCTCGAGGCGCTCGCCGATCCGTTGCGCGTACGCCATCAGGAACGACTGCCGGAACGATCGTGTCCTGGACTCACCACGATGACCAAAGTGTTTGCCAGCAGCAAGCATCGCCCGGTTCGCCTGTACCAGCAGGGATGTGCTGAGCAGCTCCGTGTGGCGGAGGTCCAGCTCGGCGCCGACGATCGTCACCACGGCCAGGTCCTCGATCACGACCGTACGGCAGCGATTCGCCGCGGCGACCGCACCGACCAGCTGCGCCTTCGCCGACACGTAAGGAGTGTCGAGCCAGATCCGGCAGGCAGCAGAGTCGTCCGGAATCTCCACGTCCGCCTGCACCAACGCGGTGTCGAGGGAGAACTTGGCCATCAGCTCCTGTGCCTTGCCAGACAGGGCCTCTGCCTCCTCGGGAAACTCGGTCGCTTCCGCCTTCGCAAGCAGAGCACGGATGCGCGCCAGCATCTTCCCGTTCGCCGGTATGGCAGGTTGCTCGCGGCGCACCGGAGCACCCGGCAGTGGAACGAGCCGCGCAAGGACCGGCAAGGTCTGGAGGAAACCGGCCACGAACAAGGCGTGATGGAGAGTGAGGAAGCGGCCGACGCGCGCGGCGGCGGCCCAGGCCGTCAGGCTCAGCTCGGCGAAGGGTTGCGGGACGCCGAACTCGTCCAGTTGATCCAGCCAGCGAGGATCGATGGTGGCGACTCGATACTTCACGTGTTCGGAAGAGATCGCGGCCAGCAACAGCGGCTCGCCGCCCGGGTCCAGTGTGCGACGGCCGTGCCGGACGAGGTCGGCGGGCGTCCAGCCGCGCTCCCAAGCCGTGCGGACCAGTTCATTGAGAAAGTCCCGCACGCAGCGATCCACCTGCGCCTGGTCGCGCTCGTCGTAGGCACCCAGCCGGGCCAGGTGCGCGTCGGCGCGATCGTCACGCACGGCGACCACGGCTGCCGTCACCGGCAACAATCGCCGGATCTCCTCGTCACTCACGCGGACGAGTCTGACACTCCGCGAAGTTCCCGCCCAAACGGGAATCCGTTCCCTTGTGGACAAACCCGGACCTCAGGATGCTGACCACGGGGGTCAGGCATCAGGCCTGGCGGCAAGGACAGGGGGAACGGCAATGACTCAGCTTGCGGAATCCAGTGTCGACGCACTGCGCGCCGCGCTGGAAGGAGCGGTGCTGATACCCGGCGAGGACGGGTACGACGGCGCGCGGCAGCTGTGGAACAGTGAATACGACCGACGGCCGGCGGTGATCACGCGAGTACGCTCCGAAGCGGACGTCCAGGCCGCCGTCCGGTACGCGGTGGCCGAAGGACTGGAGATCGCGGTTCGCGGCGGCGCCCACAACATGGCCGGACTGTCGTCGGTCGACGGCGGGTTGATGATCGACCTCAGCCTGCTCAACCAGGTCTCGGTGGACGCAGCAGGTCGGCGCGCCCGGGTCGGCGGCGGCGCACTGCTCGGGGACCTCGACAGCGCCACGCAAGCGCATGGCCTGGCCGTACCGGCCGGTGTCGTCAGCCACACCGGAGTCGGTGGATTGACGCTCGGCGGCGGTATGGGGCTGCTGAGCCGGATGCACGGGCTCAGCATCGACAACCTGGAGTCGGTGCGGGTAGTCACCGCCGACGGACAGGCATTGCGTGCGGCCGAGGACGAGAACCCGGACCTGTTCTGGGCGGTTCGAGGTGGTGGCGGGAACTTCGGTGTGGTCACTGAGTTCGAGTTCCGGCTGCATGAGGTCGGGCCGATCGTGCAGTACGGTCTCGCGTTCTGGGGCCAGGAGCAGGGCACGGATCTGCTCCGGGCGGCTCGTGACGTGATCCCGGCGTTGCCGCGGGAGATCAACGCGTTGATCGCCTGCCTGAACGCACCACCGGCGCCGTTCGTACCGGAAGAACACCAGTTCAAGCTCGGGTACGCGCTGATCGTGGTCGGTTTCGGATCGGCCGAACAGCACGCCGAGGCGATGGAGCGGGTACGCGAGATGGCGCCACCGCTCTTCGAGTTCGCGACACCGATGCCGTACGCCGCCGTGCAGCAACTGCTCGACGAACCGAACGCGTGGGGGATGTACCACTACGAGAAGGGCACGTACCTCGAGGAACTGTCCGATGAGGCGATCGAGGTGATCACGGAGCAGATGCCCCGCAAGACTTCACCGATGTCCGTCTCGATGCTGTACCACCTCGACCAGGCGTACTTGGAGACCGCGGACGACGCCACCGCGTTCAGTGGGCAACGCACCAAGCGGTACGCCATGTTCATCATCGCGACCACGCCCCAGCTCGAGACACTCGATGCGGAGCGTACGTGGGTGCGCAGGTTCTGGTCGGCGCTGCAGCCCTACACGATCGGCATCGGCAGTTACGTGAACGGCATGGCCGACCTCGACACGGAGCGGCTACGGGCGGCGTACGGCGGAAAGTACGAACGTCTGGTCGAGCTGAAACGAAAGTATGATCCAGCCAACGTCTTCCACCGAAACCAGAACATCAAGCCCTAGATTGAGGCGGCGCCGTCGATGGTGAGTACTTGGCCGTTGATGTTGGTGTTGTCGAGCAGCAGCATCCGGACGACGGGGAGGACGTCGTCCGGTTCGGTCAGGTGGCCGGTCGGGGTGCGCCGGACGATCTGGTCGAGCTGGGTCTGACCGAGCACCGCGGACATTTCCGACGCGAAGAAGCCGGGTGCGACCGCGTTGGCGAGGATGCGGCCGCCGAGCTCGCGGGCCAGCGAGCGGGTGGCCGCATCCATGCCGCCCTTCGTGGCGGAGTACGCGACCAGGCCCGGGAACCCGCGCTGCGCGCAGATCGAGGTGATGTTGACGATCCGGCCCTTCAGGCCCTTGGCCAGCATCCGGCGCAGGACGAACCGGGTCAGCACCAGCGGCGACGTCAGGTTGGTCTGGATGATGCCGGCCAGGTGATCGGCGGAGGTGTGGACGTGCAGCGAGTCCTGCCCGATCGCGGCATTGTTCACCAGCCCGTCGATCGGACCGAGTTTGGCCTCGACCGCCTTCACGAACGCCTGCGCGGCGGCCGCGTCGTTCACATCGACCGAACCGTAGTGCAGCTGCTCGGGGTACTTCTCGCCGAGCGCGGTCAGCTCGGGCGTGACCGTACGCGCGAACGCCGCGACCTTGAGGCCGGACGCGAGCAGGTCGGTGACGATCGCCAGGCCGAGGCCGCGGGAACCGCCCGACACCAGGACCACCGACGCGGGCGGGACAACGCTGACTTCAGACATCGCTCTTCAGGGTTTCCTTCTGCGGGATCTGGTCGAGGAACTTGATCCGGCGCGGTACGCCGTAGTCCGGTAGCCGGCTCGAGCACCACTGGACCAGGTCGGCGTCGGTGATCGGACCGAGCGCCGGATTCGGTACTACCTCGGCCGCCACCATCCGGCCGACCAGCGGGGCCTTGCGGGCGAAGACGCGCGCCCAGGCGACGCCCGGGTGTCCCATCAGCACGTTGCGGACCACACCGGCCGACACCTTGGAGCCGCCGACGTTGATCTCGTCGCTGTCCAGCCGCCCGGTGATCAGGACCCGGTCACCGTCGTACTCGACCCGGTCACCGGTGTGGACCGCACCGACCAGGCCGGCTCCGTGGTGCGGCGAGCGGATGATCAGCTCGTCCTTCTCCACCGACAGCGCCGGTCGCTCCGGGTCAGGCTCCCGGTCCAGCCAGGCCTTCGGGAAGCCGGCCTTGCCGTCGTGGACCACGATCGACGCACCGACTTCGGACGAGGCGTAGATCCAGGAGATCCGCGCCGCCGGGAAGATCTCCCGGAGCTGGTCGAGGATCGCCTGGTCAACCGGCTCACCACCGAGCGTGATCTGCTCCAGCGGTACGCCCGCGAGCGCCTCCGCGTCCCGGTAGATCGCCTGCCGCCAGAACGTCGGCGTACCCGATGCAGCGGTAACGCCATGCTCAGTGGCAACGGCCGGCCAGTCCTCCAGCTCGTGTGGCTCGATCACTACCAGGCCCTGGTCGGGCTGAGTGAGTGAGAGCGTCACGACCTGCCACCAGGCGTACGTCCCTGGTGAGTAGGGCAGTAGCCACGTACGTGCCGGCTGATCCGCTGTGACTGTGGTCAGGGTCTCCAGCGTGTGGCCGATGCGTTTTGGCCGACCGGTGGAACCAGAGGTGAGCAGCCAGGCCCTCCCGGACTCCTCCACTCGCCGCAGCTTGGCGGGCGTCACCGTGCCGTCAGGCAGCACAACGGCAAAGCCGGACTCGCCGAGCTCTTCTCGCATCAGCTCATCGACGCGGGACTCAGTGGCGACGAGTAACTCGGTCCCGTGGACTGCGTGGTGCCGCAGCGCGGCCAGAGCGTCCGCACCGTTGTCGACCAGCACCGCCGCCGGTGACGGCAGCTGCGGGAGCTTGCGCAGGGTCCGCCAGGTCAGGCGCTTGCCCGCGACGACGACGGTGTTGTCGTCGCCGATCAGGGCGGTCGTGCGGCGCCGCGTGCTCACGCCGACTGGAGTTGCTCGATGAAGTCCAGTACGTCGCCGACCGTCGCGATCCGGCGCAGCCCAGGGGCGTCGAAATTCAGCTCGTCACCGAGCTCGTCCTCCACCCGGAGGGCCAGCTCGGAGAAGTCCAGCGACCGGAACCCGATCTCGCGCAGGTCCGCCGCGTCATCACCCGGCAACGAGCGGCCCTGGGCCGTCATTACCTCACCCATCATCTCCCGGACCCGACCCCGCGCCACCGAACTCATAGTCATGAAGCCTAAGGCATCGGTCTTGGTGACGTGCTGGGCTCATACACTTTGGCGATGATCAGAGCCGGGCGTGGCAAGCGGACCGCGGCGTTGGCGAGCTTGCCGGTGCTGCCGCTGGCCTGGTTCGTGGCGTTGCAGGAGCATCCGCCGTGGATGCCGGCCGCGTACCTCGGCTACCTGCTCGTCGTCATCGTCGTACCGGGCACCATGTTCTGGCGGCGGCTGACCGGTGGCGTCGGCTGGTTCGCCGCGGACGTCATCCTGGGTACGGCGTTCGGACTCGCCTGCGAGGCGCTGCTCTACCCGCTCGGGATGCTCTTCCACCTGCCGTTCGCCGCGCTGCTGATGCCCGCACTGGCCTTCGGCGTGTGGCGCGCACTGCCACGGCGCAAACTGCAGGAGCGGCCGACGCCCTGGTGGGCCATCGCCGGCCTGATGGTTGCAGTCGGCGCAGCGGCCGCGTGGTTCGTACGCGTCGGCGCACGGCTCATCCCACTCAACGGGCCGGAGGCACTGCGACCAGCCACGGACGCCCCGCACAATCTGGCCCTGGCTGGTGAGCTGGCACACCACTTCCCGCCACGGGTGCCGTACGCCGATGGGAAATGGCTGACCGGCCACTGGGGTGCGTACGACCACATCGCGTCAGCGCACTGGATCACCAGCGTGCCGCTGGACGTACTGACGCATCGGATGGTGCCGTTCGCGTGGATCCTGCTGACCGTACTGGGTGCCGCTGCTGTTGCGATGGTGCTGACCGGTCGCTCAGTTGCCGCACCGATCGCTGCGGGCCTGGTGGTTGCCGGTGGTGACCTGGTGGCCTGGCCGTGGGCGGTGTCCGACCGGGTGTTCGCGGACGGGCCGTTCTCCTTGGGTCAGCTGACCAATCCGCCGCAGGCGTTCTCCACTGTGTTGCTGCTACCCCTGATCGCCGTCACTGCGGTACTGCTGCGACGCCGTCCTGGTACGACCCGTGGGCAGCTGTTCCGGCTGTTCGTAGCTGCTGGGGTACTTGTTGCCGCGCTAGCACTGACCAAAGCGACCGCACTGCCTGTCTACGCGACCGGACTGGCTGTTGCGTGGATCTACCTGACTGTCCGGGCTGGCCGACTCAACCTGCGGGCACTACTGCTCGGTGTGGGCGTTGCGGCGGCGTACGCGCTGACGTTCTTCCTGGTACTGCGCGGTGTGGCGTCGAGTGTGCGGTTCGATCCGGGCGCGACGTTCGACAGCTTGGCCGACCGGATGGGCGGTGGTCGTGCTGTCCCGGTGATCGCAGTGGTGGTCGTGGTCGGCTGGGTCATGCCGTTGGCTGGTGCACTGCTGATCAAGCGGCGGTTGGCCCGGGATCCGATGGTGGTGTTCCTGGTAGCCGGCTTTGTCGCAGCGGTGCTCGGTGCATCACTGCTGGCAGATCAGGGCGACACACAGCTGTTCTTCGTACGCACCGGGTTTGTGCTGGGCGTGCTTCTTGCTAGCTGGGGTCTTGGGTCTTTGCAGGGCAGGCAGTACTGGATCGCTGCGGTGGCGTTGGGGATTGGTGTCGCTGCGATCTACTGGGGGCGCTACCGGTCTGACGGATCGTGTACATCGACCAGCTGCTTTGGGCAGGGCCTGGTAGTCGCACTGGTGATCGCGGCAATCGGCATCGGGGTGTTCGGCCTGGTATTGCGCGGTTCCCGGCGTACCTGGGCTGTGATCACCGTCGCAGTGCTGGTGGGTACGACCGTGTCGCCGACAGTCGCGTCCGTACGCCGATTCGCCAGTCCGCCACTGACCGAGTACGAGTCGATCGCACCAGGCGGTATCGAGGCAGCACGCTTCATCCGCCGCAACTCCGGCGCGGACGACCGCATCGCCACGAATGTGCACTGCCACCAAGCAAGGTCATCCCACTGCACCACCGGCTCGTACTGGATCGCCGGCTACGCCGAACGCCGCGTACTGGTCCAGGGCTGGTCGTTCCAGACCCGCGCCGACGACATGTATCCCGCCGGCGTCCAGGGCCCGTACTGGAACCAGGACCAACTGAGCCTGAACGACGAGGTCTTCACCAACCCCACCCGCCAGCTGATCGAGACCCTCCGCACCACGTACGGCGTCCAGTGGCTCCTCCTCGACGACCGAGTCAGCACCCCACCCAAAAACCTGGACAAACTGACAGACCTCAGATTCCAGCAGGGCACCGTCCGCGTCTACCAGCTCTACCCACCCCCACCAGAAACCCCGTACCCCACCAAATCCCCCTCCCCCACACCCAGCCCAACCTCCACACCCAGCTCAACTCCCACGCCGGGTTCACCCACCACCCCCAGCTTCCCCACCCAACCCACCTACAGCCTCCCCACCTCCCCCACCACAACAACCCCGACCTACCCGACAGCCCCAGCCCCAACGCAACTCCCCACCACGCCGGGGCTCCAGTCGCCGTAGCGTCTAGCGGAGTGACACTGCTGGGATTCCGACGCCTTGGTTGGACAGGCGGTCCAGGGTGGTGACGGTGTATATGTAGGCGGTGCCGGGGGTTGCGGTGGGGTCTGTGTAGGTCTGGGTGGGGCCGGTGGCGCGGAGGGTGGTCAGGAGGTTGCGGGCGTCGTTGTCGGGGCAGTGGTCGGTGCCTCGGAGTTCGCGGCGGTAGATGGCGTACGAGGTGGTGTCCTTGGACGTCCTGGACCAGTTGAGCTGTACGCCTGCCGCGGTGCGGGTCGCGCGTACGGCGTGGGCCGAGAGGGGCGGACGGGAGTCCAGCGCGGGCATTGCGGGGATCAGTGCGGGCTTGGAGTACCAGGTGCTGTTGACCAGCGACGTCGCACCGAGCCGGTCGGCGCGGACGTCCTTCGCGGAGAAGTAGATGTTGCCCTTGACCTCGGGGATCGTGCTGTCCAGGGCCAGGTGGTCACTCAGTTCGGTGGGTACGGACCAGCCGGGCGACTGCGTGGACGTCCCGACCTTGTACGTCGCCTCGCCGATGTACAGGTGTACGTGCGTACCGCGGACCTGCTCCGCCCACCACGGGACGATCTTGTCGTAGTCGGCCGGCGCGAAGCCACGGGCCCAGTACACCTGCGGGACGATGTAGTCGATCCACTCCTCGCGCACCCACTTCCGGGTGTCCGCGGCGAGGTCGTCGTACGTCTGCACGCCCGCGGTGGTGTCGGTGCCCTCCGGATCGGTCGCCTTGTTCCGCCAGACCGCGAACGGGGAAATGCCGAACTTGATCCACGGCTTGAGCGCGTGCATCTTCTGGCTGAGCTCGCTGATCAGCAGGTCGATGTTGTGCCGCCGCCAGTCCTGCAGGTTCGTGTAGCCGTCGTTGTACTGGGCGAACGTCGCGGCGTCGTCGAACGTCTGGCCGGCCACCGGGTACGGGTAGAAGTAGTCGTCGAAGTGCACGCCGTCGATGTCGTAGTTCGCGACCGCGTCCATGATCGCGTCCTCGACCAGCTTGCGGGCGGCCGGGATGCCGGGGTTGTAGTACAGCTTGCCGCCGTACTTGACCACCCAGTCCGGGTGCTGCCGCGCCGGGTGGGTCGGCACCAGCGCGTTGAGGTCAGTACCCATCGACAGCCGGTACGGGTTGAACCAGGCGTGCAGTTCGAGGTTCCGCTTGTGCGCCTCGGCGACCGCGAACGCCAGCGGGTCGTACCCGGGGTCGCCACCCTGACGGCCGGTCAGGTACTGCGACCAGGGCTCGACCTTCGACGGCCAGAACGCGTCCGCGGTCGGGCGTACCTGCAGGACGACCGCGTTGTGACGTTGCCGCACCGCGTCGTCCAGCCAGCCGATCAGCTCGGCCTGCTGCTGCGCGGCACTCAACCCGGTCTTCGACGGCCAGTCGATGTTCACCACCGATGAGACCCAGCTCGCCCGGAACTGCCGGAGCGGCGTACTCGTGCTGGGCGCGCATTTCTGCTGATCAGCTTCGGCGGCGGTTGCCGTACTCGTGAGTCCGCTCACCAGCAACCCCGCCGTCACGCCCAGTACACCCATGGCTCGCCAGACTCTCATGTCACTCTCCGACCGTCGATCAAGGTGAAGTCGAAAGATGTTTACACATCGGGGCTTTGATGAGAAGACGCTAGGTTAGGCGCATGCTGCGGACCGCCACCGACGCCGATGTCGGCTTGATTCTGACCATGCGGAATCAGCAGGCCAATCGGGATGTGAGTCTCACCACGCACGAGATCAGTGCCGACGAGCATGCGGCCTGGTGGGCCAAGACCTCGCTGGATCCGGGCCGCCGGGTGCTGATCTACCTGCGCGACGGCGTGCCCGCCGGGGTGGTGAACTTCTTCGACCTGGATGGGACCAGCGGGTCCTGGGGGTTCTTCCTGGACGCCGAAGGGCTGGCCGAGACCGGTGCGACGCTGCCGGCCTGGATCGAGGTCATGCGCGAGGCGACCGAGTACGCGTTCGACGAGCTCGGGCTGGAGCTGCTCACCGGCGAGGTGCTCGAACACAACACCGTGGTCCGGCAGATGAACCGGCGGTTCCGGTTCACCGAGGGTACGCCGGAGACTCGGTACGCCGGTGGCCGCGAGATCATCGTGATTCCGATCAGCCTGCGCAAGCAGGACCGTAGAAGCAAGCAGGGGAAGTCATGAAGACGATCGACATCGGCGGCGTACACGTCGGGCCGGAGCACCAGCCGTTCGTGATCGCGGAGATGTCCGGGAACCACAACGGCGACCTGGAGCGGGCCAAGGACATCGTCCGCGCGGTCGCCGAGTCCGGGGCGCAGGCGATCAAGCTGCAGACGTACACCGCCGACACGATGACGCTCGACCTGGACCTGCCCGCGTTCCGGCTGCCGGCCGAGCACGAGCTGTGGAGCGACGCCCGGCTGTACGACCTGTACAAGGAAGCGCACACGCCCTGGGCCTGGCACGAGCCGATCTTCGAGCTGGCGACGTCGCTCGGGATGGTCGCGTTCTCGTCCGCGTTCGACCCGACCGCGATCGACTTCCTGGAGAAGCTGAACGTGCCGGCGTACAAGGTCGCGTCGAACGAGATCGGTGACCTGCCGCTGGTCCGCGGGATGGCCGAGACCGGCAAGCCGATCATCATCTCGACCGGTTCCGCGACGCTGACCGACATCGACGCGGCGGTCCGCGCGGCCCGCTCGACCGGCAACGAGCAGATCATCGTGCTGTCCTGTACGGCGAGCTACCCGGCGCCGCCCGAGCAGTCCAACCTGCGCGGTATCCCGGTGCTCCGCGACGCCCTCGGCGTCCAGGTCGGCCTGTCCGACCACACGATGGGCATCGGCGCCGCGGTCGCCGCCGTCGCCCTCGGCGCGACCGTGATCGAGAAGCACGTGACGCTGAAGCGCGTCGACGGCGGGGTCGACTCCGCCTTCTCGCTGGAGCCGTGGGAGCTGGAGGCGCTGGTCGAAAGCACCCGCGTCGCCCAACTGGCCCTCGGCGAGCCGGTGATCGGGCCGAAACAGGCCGAGCAGAACGTACTCCGCTTCCGCCGCTCGCTGTTCGTCACCACCGACGTCCGCGCCGGCGACCCGATCACCCCCGACAACGTCCGCTCCATCCGCCCAGCCGGCGGCCTGGCCCCCGACCTGTACACCCAGGTAGCCGGCCGCCCCTTCCGCACCGACGTAAAAGCCGGCACCCCCCTCACCTGGGACCTGCTCTAACCGGCTTTCAGACCCGCGGTCACGTGATCGCGGGTCTGCCGCGCGAACGCCAGAAACGCCGTGTCGGGGACACTGAACCCGTCCATCCGGATCGTCATCACGTACGTCGGGGCGCGGTAGAGCAGGATGCGCTCCGTCCACGACTTGCCCGTGAGCGGGAACGTCCGGGCGATGTACCGCGACTCCACGCCGAACCCCGGCAGCGCACGCTCAACGGCCCCTGCCCGGACAACCCCATCCACCTGAACACTCCGGCACTCCGGCGGCGTCGGCTCGAACTGGTGCAAGTACTTGCCGGCCAGCTCACCGGTCAGCTCGACGATCTCGGCCCGGACATTGGGACTCCAGTCGTCACCGATCCGTGCGCCCAGCTCAGCCGACGCCCGCGCAGACGGCGTCTCCCCAGGAATGAACTCGCCCGGTGGAGCAGTGTTCCGCCCGTTCCACAGCGTCTCCCGGCACTGCGTCGGCTGGACCCCATGCCCGGCCAGCGCATCGTGGCGGAGAGTCCAGTTCGGGGCGACGGGATAGACGTACGCGCTGAGGTCGAGCTGGTGACGCCCGTACGTCGCGGGAAGTGCGGTCTCAAGCTCGGACGCTGTGTAGCGGAAGCCCAAGGGCGTCGGTGTTGGCTTCGGAGCCGGTGTTGGCTTCGGGGAGCTGCAGCCGGCCAGCAGTAGTACGGCGGCGACTGCCGTGGTGCGGCGTACCAGCTGATGCACGTGATCCTCCCCCTGGGATTATGTGCTGACGAGCGCATGGTAGCTGGAGGGGTTGATGGCCGAGTATTTGCTGTTTCCGGGGCGGCATCATGTGTTGACTCGGTTCCAGGGGGAGTTTTTGCGGGGGTTTGGTGGGCGGACGGTGGTTTGGGCGGTGACCTCGGCCAATCATCAGACGACCAAGCGGAATCCGGTGGGGTTTGATCGGCGGGAAGCGGCGATTGAGCGGTTCAGTGTGCTGGAGGGGATTCGGTCGTTGGTGGTGGGGGTGGTGGATACGCCGCCGACCGACGAGTTCGCCGAGGTGACGGTAAAAGCAGTTGAGGCGGGTACGGATGACCTTGTCCGGCTGACGCCCGCGAACACGGTGGTGGCGTGCTCCACCCCGGAAGTCAGCAAACTGTACGAGCAGCTGGGATTTCCGGTGATCGGGGTCGAGCCGGACGGTACGGCCCGGCCGTGGGACGTACTGTTGATGATTGCTGCGGGCAACGAACAATGGAAGGACCTGGCGCATCCCGCGACCGTTGACGTGTTCGAGCGGTACGCACTGGATGCGCAGGTCGCGCGCTGCGTGAACGACCCGGTCGTGGGTGATGACGGTGGACTGACCACGACGCGGGATTACAAGACGTACGCCGATGCGTTCGAAACCGCCGCGGACCGGAAGTGGCTGCAAATCAAGGACTTTGTCCGGCCGGGACGGATCTTGGACATCGGCTGCGCCACCGGAGCGACCTTGCAGCTCGTCGATCGAGACCCGAGGTTCCACGAGTCGGACCTGATCGGTGTCGAAGTCGCCCGGCACCTGTACGCGGAATGCGTGCATAAGAAGGAACAAGGGCTCTTCACCAATCCGAATGTGTACTTCTACCAGCGGAACATGCTTGGCTCAGCGGTCTTCCCGGCGCGGTCGATCGACACCACGTTGACGCTCGCCCTTACTCACGAAATCTGGTCATACGCCAGCGGATCGCGCCCGGCGACCGTACAACGTTTCGCCGACGCACTTTTCGCGCACACCGCCCCGCACGGTGTCTGGATCAATTCCGATGTGTGCGGTCCTGATGAACCCGATCGCCAGGTCGTGCTCCACTTGGACGACAGCGACGGCGACAACCCGAAGCACATCGCCGAACTGGAAACGCTCGAGGACCCGGCGGCGTACATCACCAAGCTCTCCACGAGAGCACGGTTCTTCCAGTTCGCCCGCGACTTCCGGCGAAACGCGAAGGTCCCCTTCAGCTATCGGCAGAACGGCGACGGTCTGGTGCTCCGGCTGGCCGACGCGATGGACTTCCTGACCCGAAAGGACTACGTCGACAACTGGTTGAGCGAGACGCACGAGCAGTTCTGCGGTCTCGACTTCGCCGGCTGGTGCGGCGTCGCCGAACGCGCCGGCTTCACCATCGACCCAGCCTCCAAACCGTTGCGCAACGACTGGGTCATCACCAACCGGATCGCCCCCGTCGCCGCCATCAGCACCCCCACCGGCACTTCGTTGGACTGGCCTACCACCCACCAACTCCTGGTCGCCCGCCGTTAATCGGCAGTTCGACAGGAGGTGTCCGCTCCGCGCGGCAATCGCCACGCCTGGCGCGGCCCGCAGGGGCGCCGATTTGAGCGACACCTCCTGTCGAGCTGCCGTTAACTCACTTCGAGGTGCAGGGTTCCGGCGAGGGGGCGGACGGCGAGAGTTCTGCCAGCGTGGGGGATTGTCAGGGGGAGGCGGCTGGAGAGGAAGGGTTCGCACTGGACGGCGAAGGCGGTGCCGTCGGCGGTAGTGGCGAACAAGATCCACTCCGCGGGCTCCAGCTCCGTCATCTCCACCGCTGCCGCCCAGCCG
Source organism: Kribbella hippodromi (assembly GCF_039531045.1). NCBI lineage: Bacteria > Bacillati > Actinomycetota > Actinomycetes > Propionibacteriales > Kribbellaceae > Kribbella > Kribbella hippodromi. Next base: position 119,398 of record NZ_BAAAPH010000018.1, read on the forward strand.
TCGTCCGACACCGTACGCCGGCAAGACACGTCCACGTGGTCATCGGAGTCCGGCAAGTATCGGCGCCAGCTGAAGTCGACCTCGCCCCAGTCCGGCCCGCGCACCACCAACATGTTGCCCGCAGCAACAGCTGAGGTGGCGGTCATCCGGATCGGTGACTCGTGCAGGTTCACGTATCCGCCGGTCGACCGGGTCAGCATCACCACTCGCCCACCCTCGGCGTGCGAAACCAGCCGCTCACCGGCCGTCCAGAGCAGTACCTGCTCCTGCCCTTCCGGCCCACGCATCCGGAACGCGCGCGTGGTCCGCTGGCTGAACGGATCGTCCGGGTTGATCTCCTTGAGAATCGGCGCAATCGGCAACCGCGCGGTGAAGTCCCGCCCGCTGACCTCCAGCGGCAGTGCCTCCTCGCCACCGGACAACGGCCGGCTCACGAACAGCTTCGGCTCGTCGAACGCCGACCGCCCATGCAGTACGAGCGCGTCCGGCGTCTGCTCGACCGAAGTCAACCGGCACGGATTGGACAGGCGGCGTACGGCGAACGCACCGTCCTTCCCCGGACCCGGCTGAATCCATTGCGCGTCATCCACCCACGCCCCCGGCGGCCAACCTGGGCTACCCGCCTTGGGCCCGCGCAGCAGGTCCCGCCGCCGGACCGCGCCGGCGCGGAGCCGGACATCGAAGTGCGACGGGCCGGCCGTACACCTGGCGAGCAGGCGGCGACTCACCCGGACCTCGAAGCCGACCAGGTTCTCCTCGCCGCGAAGATCGGTCGCGGTGAACCGCCGCACCGGCAGCCGGTGGTTCCGGCCGGCGATCACCAGGCCGATTCGAAGGGATGATTGTTTGCTCTGCAGGTGCCGGATTTCGGCGGTGCCGCGGATCGCCAGCTCACCGTCGATCCAGGTCACCTCGCGGATGCTCGTCGCCAGCGTCAGATCCGTTTTGACGAGCTGCAGATGGTCCTGCGCCGCGTCCGGATCGAGCGCTACCTCACGGAGCAGCTCGATGTCACCGGAGCGTACGGCCGCGAACTGCAACTGGGAGACCCGCGGCGAATTCGCGAGGACCTCGTCGTCCAACCGGTCGAGCAGCTCGGTCGTCAGCTCGACGAGATGCTGCTCCTCCTCCGGCGGGACCGTCCCGTACGCGGACAGGATCGAGTGCAGGTCGATCTGCCGGAAGTGCGCGTGTACGCGCCGGCGGATCACCGGCAGCGCGTCCTCGACCTCGTCCAGCACCATCCCGGCCGAGATGACCCGATCCCGGATGTTGGCGAGCTGGAACTTCTGCTGCGTGATCGAGTCGCCGGACTCGCGCTCGCGCCAGAAGTACACCGGCGCCGCGATCGTGTCGACGGTGACGGCTTCCAGGTGCGCCTTCAGCGTGACCGGGTAGTCCTCGTACCGGATCGCGGGGAACTTGTAGCCGAACTCGTCCCAGAACGAGCGGCGGTACACCTTGTTCCACACCATCCGGTCCAGCACGAGCTGCGGGGTCTCGGAGACGTGCGTGGCCAGCCGGTCGGCGGTGAAGGCCTGCGCGTGCAGCCAGGACGGGCGTACGCCGTAACTGTTGTTGAAGCGGCGAGCGTTACCGCCGGCGAAATCCGAACCGGTCTGATCGAGTGCCCTGAGCAGCAACGCGAAACCGTGCCGAGTGACCAGATCGTCGCTGTCGACGAAGGTGAGGTACTCGCCGGCCGCGTGCGCGACGCCGGTGTTCCGCGCCGGTCCGAGGCCCGCGTTCTCCTGCTGCACCACGCGGAACCGTGGATCGCGGTCGCAGAACTCCTTCGCCACCACCGCGCTGTCGTCCGGCGATCCGTCGTCGACCAGGATCGCCTCGAAATCGGCGAAGGTCTGTCGCGAGATCGAATCCAGACAGTCCCCGATGTATGCCCCCACGTTGTAGAACGGAACTACCACGCTCAGGCGTGGCGCCGTCATCTCTTCCGGATCTTGCGGGCGAGTTTGCGGGCGACCGTCTTCGGCTTGCGGACCTGCGCGGCGTGGAAGATCACCCGGGACACCGCGTACGTCCGTGAGCCGCGGATGCGCTCGTGCGCGACGTTCAGCTTCTGCAGCTGGCCGCGGAGTTCGCGGATGCGGTTCTCGCGGGTCTTCATCGCCTTGTTCCGGAAACCGAGCGTGCGCTCCAGGCCGTACACGTGGCCCTTCAGCTCGAACAGCTCCTGACGGGCTTCCTCGGCGGCGGCCAGGCTGGTGCGGAGGTCTACGAGTTCGGTGTTCGTCTCCAGCGCCGTCTCCAGGGCGGCGGCGAGTTCTTTGCCGCGGGCAACTTGTTCGGTGCTCGCGGGGAGGGTGTCGGGTGAGGTCGCCTGGAGTTGTTCCGGCGGCTCGATCCCGGACATCCCGAGCCAGGCCGAGACCAGGTCGTCGCCGATCATCCACGGCGGCCAGGGGTGCCGGCGGTGCCGGGTGATCATCCGGTCGTGGAACCGGTACCAGGCGGCGGCGAGCAGGTCTTCCTTCGCTACCACGTCCGCGGCCACCCACGGCGAGACCCCGAAGGCGAAGGTGCCGCCGTCGACGATCACGTCGTCCCAGCGGACGATCACCCGGGAGTCACCCACCCACTCCCCCAACTCAGCCGCAAACTTCCGGAAACCCGGTACGTCTTCAGCTGCAGCAAGCCGCAACAACACACTCTCAACCGAAACCCCCGAAGGCACCACCGCCGGCACCACAGAACCATCAAAAGACAGCTCCACCGGGGCGGACGTGCTGGTGGACGAACCGGTGCTTTCGGCGGAAGAGGCGGCGGGCGCCGACGCACCACTCGAAGCGGGTGTGCTTGGCGACGAGGTGCTGCTCGAGGCTGCATGCTCCACCGGGGCGGACGTGCTGGTGGACGAACCGGTGCTTTCGGCGGGAGAGGCGGCGGGCGCCGACGCACCGGTCGGAGCGGGGGTGCTTGGCGAGGAGGTGAGGGGCGCGGGCTCGGGCTCAGCTGGGGCATCCGCGCCGGAGACCGGCGCCGGGGCATCCGCTGCTGTGGTGCGGATGCTTGTGTCCCAGCCGGTGAGGGTTTGGGTGGCGGTTAGGGCGGTGTGGGCTGATTGGGCGTAGATGTCTTGGGTGGGGGTGGCGCCGGTGACGGCCAGCCAGGCGGTGGGGACGGCGGGGAGGAGGCCGGCGCGGGCGGCCGTGTCCAGGCCGTCGGCGGGTGGGGACAGGAGGGGTACGGCGACCGACTCCAGGGCAGTGCCCGCGAGCCGGGTCGGAAGCTCTCCGGGGCGGGCCGCGGCGGCCACATCGGCGCGGATGAAAGTACGCCCGCCGAAGTCCGCGTACACCTCGGCGCTCCACGGCAGCGCGGCCTTGAACTGCTCGACCGACACCGGCCGGCTCGGGTCGTCGTGCAGCGGGCGCCACTCGTCGTCGCCGTGCCGCTCGTCGGCCGGACGGCTGTCCAGCAAGTTCAGCAGCGAGAACTCGTTCTCCAGACCAAGTACGACGACCGCATCCGGTGCGGTCAGCGCGGACAGCGCCGCCAGCCGCTCGCTCCAGTTCAGGTCGGCACTGTCGTACCCGAGCACGCGGTCCAGCCCGTCGGTCGCGATGACCACGTCGAACGGCTCGACACTCAACCCGTCGAGCGCACCCGCGATCACCTGCAGACAAGGCCCGAAGTCCTCGCTCAGCCGCTGCGCGTCGGAGACCGAGCGAACCAGCATCGTCACATCCGCCGAATGCGCAAGCACCGACTCGATCTGCTCCGGCGCATGCGGCCCGAGCACGAGCGTACGCCGATTGGCCGGCACCACCTCGGTCAGCAAAGCCGCCAGCGCCGGCCGCGCGATCGTGTGATCGGTCCACGGCTGCATCTCGCCGCGGACGACCTGGACTTCAGACACGCTCTCTCCAATCGAACAGGCTTCGCAGTTCTGCCGGTGGCATCATCCACGGCCTGCCCAGCTCCAGGTCAGTGGTGGCCCGGGCGGCCTCCAGGTCGACGGTCTTGCCGAGCATCTCCGGCCACAGCCGCTCGATCCGGCTCTGCCCGCCGAACAGTGGGTTCTCGCCGTCCATCTCCATCGGGTCGCCGTACACCGCGGGCTCGCAGCCGGCCGCGACACCGTAGAAGATCGCCGTCGACAACCGGTTCGCCGCGACCCGCTTGTGCTTGCGCAGCTCGGCCAGTTGCTTGAACAAGAACCGCCGCTCGGTCCCCTCGTACGAGAAGCCACGCTTGCCGAACGAGACCACCCGGAACCCGGCGTCCTCGTAGAACCCGCGGACCTCAGGGCGGTCGAACTCCGTGTAGTACAAGCTGAACGTGACCGGACCGGGCTCGGTTTCGCGGATCTCGTCGATCAGCCGCTGGTGGTCGCCGTGGATCTTGCCACCCTCCCACCCGTGGAACAGGAACCACAGCGTGCCCTCACGCTCGACCGGCGGCTCCTCGGAGTCGGGGTCGGGCTCCGGCTCTGGTTCCAGCTCGGTCAGGTACAGGAACGGCGCACCGATGCTGTGGTAGTTCCGCCGGCCGAGCGAGTGCCCGCGACGCTTCGGGGCGTCGCTCCAGGTGAACCGCCAGGCACCGTCGTAGAACTCGTGCACCGGGTTCCAGCCGCAGCCGATGTTCCAGCCGTGCTGCAGGTACCCGCGCAGTCGCGGCGGATGGTCGAAGTCGAAACCGGCGTACCGCGACAGGATGTGCGTCTGGCCGTAGTAGTGGTTGTGGTGATGCATCAGCGCACCTCGACGTGCAGAGTGCCGGCATGTGGTCGTACGGCGAGCGCGTGCGCCCCGTGCGTGATCGCCAACGGCAACCGGCTGCACAGGAACGGCTCGCACTGAACGGCGTGCGCCTCACCATCTGGCGAGGTCGCGAACAGGATCCAGTCGGCCAGCGCGGCCAACGGGTCTACGGACTGCTTCACCGCGGTGACCGGGATCAGCGCGTCCACATCCACCTCGGCCGACCAGCCGTCCGCGGACCCGGTCCGGCGGCACGGTACGTCGAGGTGGTCGTCGGACTCGGCCAAGTACCGCCGCCAGCTGAGGGTGACGTCCCGGCCGTCCGTACCGCGCACGACCAGCTGGTTGTCACTGGTACTGGCGTACGTGGCCGTGGTCCGGATCGGTGACTCGTGCAGGTTCACGTACCCACCGGTGGATCGGGTCAGCGTCACCACGCGGCCGTCGACGGTCCGGGAGACAGCCGTGTCACCGGCAGTCCACAGCAGCACCCGCGGTACCTGCTCGGGTCCACGCATCCGGAACACCCGAGTGGTGCGCTGCCCGAACGGGTCGTCGGGGTTGGCCGCGGCCAGGATGTCCCGGATCGGCAGCCGCGCGGTGAAGTCGCGTCCGTCGAGCTCCAGCGGGATCTCCTCGTCACCACCGACAATCGGCCGGCTGAGCACGAGTGACGGCTCGTCGAAGGACGCATGCCCGCGCAGCACCAGCTCGTCAGCAGTCTGCTCGACGGAGGTCAACCGGCTCGGGTCGGTCAGCCGCCGCAGCGAGAACCACCCCGCCTTGCCCGGACCGGGCTGAATCCAGCTGGTCTCGTCAAGCCATGCACCAGGCGGCCATCCAGGACTGCCTGGTCCTTGCCCGCCGAGCATGCCCTTCCGCTCCCGGCGACCGGACCGCATCTGAACGGCAAAGTGCGCCGGAGCACCAGTGCACTTCCCAAGCAGCTCCGGGCTCACTACTACCTCGAACCCAACGAGCGTGGTGTCCCCGTGCAGGTCCAGCGCCTCGTAGCGGCGTACCGGCAACGGGTACGAGGTGTCACCGACCTCCAGCGCGATCTCCAGGCTTGAGGAGCGCTTGGTCGCCAGGTGGCGGATCTCAGCGGTGCCCTTGACCGACAGACCACCATCGACCCACGCGACCGCACGCACACTGGTCGCCAGCGTCAGGTCCTGTTCGCGCAGTCGGTACAGCGCGGCCGGTACGACGGACTCGCCGCGCCCCGGGTAGTTGTAGTCGAGCTGTCGTGACCGGCGCGGCCGGGACACCGCGCGCGCACCACCACGCAGGCCACCCGAGTTGCGGAACACTGCCAGTCGCCTGAGCAGGTCGACGTCACCGGCCCGCAGTGCGGCGTGCTGAATCCGGTCGTACCGATGCGTCTTCGCCAGGACCTCTTCGTCGAGCCGATCGAGCAGCTCCCGGGACAGGTCGACCAGGTTCTGCTCCTGCTCCGCCGGAACGGTCCCGAACGCGGACATCAGCGTCAGTACGTCGATCTGCGCCAGGTGCGCGTGTACGCGCCGGCGAACCACCGGTACGGAGTCCTCGACCAGGTCGATCACCATGCCGGCCGACGTGACCCGGTCACGGATGTTGGCGAGCTGGAACTTCTGCTGGGTGATCGACTCGCCGGACTCGCGCTCGCGCCAGTAGTAGACGGCCTGCGTGATCGTGTCGACGGTCACCGCGTCCAGGTGCGCCTTCAGCGCGACCGGGTAGTCCTCGTACCGGATCGGGGGGAACGTGTAGCCGTACTCGGTCCAGAACGAGCGCCGGTACACCTTGTTCCAGAGCATCCGGTCGAGGACCAGGTCGGGGAACTCGGTCACATGCGTCGCATGCCGTACCCGGGCGAACGGTTGTTTGTGCAGCCAGGAGGGGCGTACGCCGAAGCTGTTGTTGAACCGCCGGGCGTTGCCACCGGCGAAGTCCGAGCCGGTCCGGTCCAGCGTCCGGACCAGGGCGGCGAACCCGTACCGGGAGACCAGGTCGTCGCCGTCGACGAACGCCAGGTACTCGCCCTGCGCCTCCTGGATGCCGCGGTCGCGGGCCGGTCCGGGACCGGCGTTCTCCTGCTGGATCAGCCGGAACCGCGGGTCGGTGTCACAGAAGGCCTTGGCCACGACGGCACTGTCGTCCGGGGAGCCGTCGTCGACCAGGATCGCCTCGAAGTCGGTCCAGGACTGGCGCGCGATCGACTCCAGGCAGTCGCCCAGGTACTCGCCGACGCCGTAGAAGGGCACCACCACGCTCAACCGCGGCGTCACTTCGGTGTCCCCTCTCCTGCGGTCAGTGGTGCGTGGGCCCCCAGCTCACTCCTACGTAGCCGCAACGAGATGCACCGTCAGGAGGTTATGCACAGGCTCGAAGCCGTACCGAGCCCAAATGCGCTGGATGCCAGTCTGATGTGCTTGGGCCGTAATCACCAGTCTTCGGGTGCTACAAGTGTCTTCGACCGCCGCCAGCAGGTGACCGTACCGCCCGCGGCCCTGCTCGGCCGGTGCCACCCCGGCCAGCTGGATCTCGGTCCAGGCGCGCTGCTCGTCCAGCGCCGCCAGCGCGAGCACGCGGCGGTCCGGCCCGCGCAGTACGACCGCGCCGACCTCGGCGATCCGCCGCCGCGCCCACTCCTGCTGCCCGGCCAGTGCGCCGGTGCGGTCGAAGACGGGGTTGGAGCAGTAGTGATTGCCGGAGTCACCGAAGACATCCGCGACCAGGTCGTCCACCAGCTCGTCGTCGGCCTCCCGCTCGATCTGTGCGGTGAAACCGGCTAGCGGCGCCGGCCGACGGCCCTTACCGGCCGGCAGCGACCAGCAGACCACAGTGTCGGCCAGCAGCGCCGTACGCGGGCCGCGGGCCAGTGCGGCGAACCAGGTGTTCTCGCGGGCCGGATAGCGGAGCACGATCACGTCGGCGGTGGATCGTTCGACCGCGGCCAGTACCTCGGCCAGCGGCGTACCGGCGGAGGCCGACACCGACATCCGGTCGATCGAAACCCCGAACCGCTTCGCGGCGTCCACCGACGGCCGTACGGTGAGCTCACCGGCCTCGAGCGCGTCGTACCAACTCATAGATCGCCGAGCTTAAGGCATCAAGCGTCCTATCAGAGACCACTAATCCACACTAGGAACCCTCACCCGCAGTGGTCGTCCGACAGCTCAACAGATACCTTCCCCGCCCCACCACCCCGGTCTTCACATTACTGTTACGACATGCGCGCGAAAGCGAGGCGGCGGGGGCCGCGGACCGCGGGGCCGTCCCTTTCCGGGCTGGTCGCCGGGCTGACGGTGCTGGTGCTGGCGATCGTCCTGCTCGCGCTGCACGCGACGTTCTTCGAGCTGATCCGGTTCGTCCTGTTCACCGGCGTGGCGGTGGCCGCACCGGGTCTTGCGCTGTGGCGCCTGGTCGGTGGCTACGGGCGCAACCTGGTGGAGGACCTGTCCGCCGGATTCGCGGTCGGTACGGCGGCTCAGGTGCTGGTGTACCTGGCCAGTGCCTCGATCGGACTGCAGGCCTGGTCCTGGGCGTGGGCGCCGGTCGTACTGGTGATCGCCTTCGTGGACAGTGACGCCCGGGCGCGCGTACTGCGCCGGGTGGAGCAGCCGCTGCGACCGCAGCAGGCGTGGCTACTCGCTGCGTCCACCGCAGTGGTGCTGTTGATCGTGTACCGGCGTGGTCCGGGGCAGTTCTTGCCTGCGTACACCGATCCGCTCCGCGCGTACCCCGATCTGGCGTTCCAGCAGGCGCTGGCGGCCAGTGCGAAGTACGACGTGCCGATCTCGACGTTCTGGCTCGGTGGCGAGCCGATGAAGTACCACACGTTCTTCCACCAGGCCACGGCGGCGACCCAGTGGGGTACGCGGATCGATCTGACCGACCTGATCCATGCGCTGAGCTGGCTGCCCTTGTTCCTGGCCGGCTGCGGACTGGTGTACGCACTGACGACGCGACTCGTACCGGCCGGTCAGTCAGGCGCTACCTGGGCCGGACCACTCGCTGTATTCATCGCCGGCCTCGGTGGAGCCGTACAACCACTGGCCGCCACCGGACTCGGCGGCATCTCCACCGCCGTCGCGGCGTACTTGAGCCCAACGCAGAACCTAGGCGTACTGATTGTGCTGGCGCTGTGCATCGTGGCGATCGACCTGCTCCGAGCCAACGGCAAGCCCCGCAGCCGGTGGGTGCTACTAGTGCTGCTCGCACTGGTCGCGGCCGGGGCGAAGTCGACGATCCTGCCAGTAGTGGGGACCGGCTTCGCCTTCGCGTTCCTGCAGCTCGGACTCGTACGGCGGAGCACGCGGCCGGCGTTCTTCGGTGGGCTGCTGTCCTTGGCGGTGTTCGTCGCAGCGCTCATCACCATTTTCGGCGGCAGCACTTGGGGTACGGAGATCAAGCCCTTCGAGACATTCGTCCAACTGGCGCCGTACTCGCTGCTGGTGGCCAACCCACACGCCCAGCTGCTGTCCGGCGCGACGACGCTGCTGAGCTGGGCCCTAGCGGCGTCCGGACTGTTCTTCCTCGGCCGGCGTTGGCGGGACACCGGTGCGGTCTTCCTGGCCGGTGTGGCGGTCGCAGGGCTGCTGGGTACGTTGCTGACCACGCAGTCCGGTGTCAGCCAGCTCTACTTCCTGCGGACCGCCTTCCCCGTCATCGCCGTGCTGGCCGCTGCTGGGCTGGCGAACCTGGTCGGCCGACTGGGTGACCGCCGCGCGGTCGTGTTGGTCGGTGCGGCCGGACTGCTCGGTCTGGTGGCGTTCGCGATCGCCCGGGCGCAGTCTGCCGACCTGCCGGGCATCAAGGGGCCCTGGCTGTGGACGCTGGCCGCTGTGGCTGTCGTAGCGGTGCTGGTGGCGGTGACGTGGAAGCTGGTCCGGCGGCCCGGCAACTTCCTGGTTGCGCTGGGCAGTGCCGCGGTGGCTGCCTGCATGATCGGCGCGACGCTGGTACCGCTGCAGGCCTTTGGGTCGGACAAGGAGTCCAACCTGGTCTTCGCGCACCCGTTCCGGGGCGGTGCGACGGCAGCCGAGGCCGGTGCGGCGCAGTGGCTGCGGCGGAACAGCAAGCCGGGTGAGCTGGTCGCCACCAACGCGCACTGCATCATCCAACGCGACGGTGTCTGCGACAGCCGGCACTTCTGGCTCGCTGCACTATCGGAGCGACCAGTACTGATCGAAGGCTGGTCTTACTCGAACCAGGCGAACCGGATCGCTCTTACCTCCGGTGGCAACCCCAGCCTGATCCCGTACTGGGACCGCGCGCAGCTGGCCGCCAACGACGCCGCGTTCAAGGCGCCGTCGCCAACCGCGATCCAGCGACTGCGTGACGCCGGCGTGCGCTGGCTGTACGCCGACCACCGCGCCGGTGAAGTGTCACCCGCACTGCGGAACTACGTCCGCCTCCGGCACGCCACGCTCGACGCGACGGTGTACGAGATCAGATGAGCCGCAGGAGCGCGTCCGCGACCCGCTCCCGCCCTTTGCCGTCGACAAGCTCCCAACCAGCACGCGCCAGTCGGTCACGCTCCATGGAGTCAGTAAGCAACCGCTTGAGTACTGGAACCGCCGACGCCGGGTCTGCCTCGAGTGCACTGAGCAGACCGAGTCCTGCTGCCGCACCAGTACCGATAGCGCGCTCGTACCCCATCACCTGGTTGTCGACCACGCACACCAGTCCGGCAGTGGCTCCGAGGCAGAGCAGCTCCCACGTCGACGTACCGGAGGCACTGATGGTCAGATCCGCCTGCCGCACCCTGACAGCCAGCTGATCCGTCGGACCAATGACTTCAAGGTGCTGTCCGGCTTGCGGGGCTACAGCAGCGACTTGGGCAGCCAGCGACGGGTTCGGCGCCACCACTGTTGCCCGAAAGGGCAGACCCGTCGCCACCAGCGCACGTGCCACCTGTGGCCCGGCGCCGAACGCATCCGTCCCACCGAAGAACGCGAAGACTTCCGGTACGCCGCTGGGCCGCGCCGCCGGCGGTTCGGCCGGGCGGTGGCCGAGGATCTCGTCGCGGATCATCACGTACGGCAGACCGGCCAGCCGGATCGCGTCCCGCGGCAGCGTCGGGTGGTCGAGCTCGGCGGCGAGATTCTGGTCGATCAGCACATCCGCCTCGGCGCCCCGGAAGTCACCGTCGACGATCGCCAGCGAGGGCAGTCCACTCGCGCGGACGGCCGCGTACACGGCGCTGTCCAGGTCGTACGAGTCGAAGACGACCGCGTCGAGACCGAGCTTGCCGAAGAGCCCGAGATGGGCGTCAGGCGTCCAGACCGCCGGGTGCACCGCGAATCCGCGGGCCGCGATCTGGTCCGCGGCCCACGGCACGGTCTCGGCGTCGCAGACGAAAACCAGCTCCGCGTCGCGGCGCTTCACCTCCTCGGCCAGCGCCAGGCAGCGCATCACGTGCCCGATGCCGCGGGCCGGCCCCACATCACATCGCACCCCGACACGCTTCACGCCCCAGACCGTATCGGCTGTCCGGCCGACCGCCCGGAACAGGTGATAATCCGCACTGAATCAGCCCTGAAGCCGCACTGTCTGAGACGGGGATTGAGAAGGTAGTCGCCGGGGCAGCTATTGTTTCGAGGTCCGCACCCCTGGTGCGCGGTCCGAAACAGTCCGTCAGAAGGGGTTCTGCTCGCGTGTCTATCCTCACCGGCTCCGACATTCTGGTCACCGGCGGCACCGGGTCCTTCGGGCGAACCTTCGTCCGGCATGTGCTGAACACCCTGGACCCGCGCCGCATCATCGTCTTCAGCCGCGACGAGCTGAAGCAGTGGGAGGTCCGCCAGTCGTTCGGCGACGATCCGCGGCTGCGGTTCTTCCTCGGCGACGTCCGCGACCGGTCCCGGTTGCTGCGGGCGATGCACCGGGTCGACTACGTCGTCCACGCGGCCGCGCTGAAGCAGGTCGACAGCGGCGAGTACAACCCGTGGGAGTTCGTCCAGACCAACGTGGTCGGTTCACAGAACGTGATCGAGGCGGCGATCGACAGCGGGGTGAAGCGCGTCGTCGCGCTGTCCACCGACAAGGCGTCCAGCCCGATCAACCTGTACGGCGCGACCAAGCTGACCGCCGACAAGCTGTTCATCAACGGCAACCACTACGCGGCCGCGTACGACACCCGCTTCAGCGTGGTGCGGTACGGGAACGTGATGGGCAGCCGCGGTTCGATCATCCCGAAGTTCCGCGCGCTGCACGCGGCCGGGCAGTCGCTGCCGATCACCGATCTGCGCTGCACCCGGTTCCTGATCACGCTGCCGGAGGCGGTCGAGTTCGTGGTCGATTCGTTCGACCTGATGACGGGCGGCGAGCTGTACGTACCGCGGATCCCGTCGATGAAGGTGACCGATCTGGCCGAGGCGATCGCGCCCGGCGCGGCGATGCACGACGTCGGCCTGCGCCCGGGCGAGAAGCTGCACGAGGAGATGATCAGCCCGGAGGAAGGCCGCCGCGCGGTCTCCCTCGGCAACCGGTACGTCCTGCAGCCCGACCTTGCCAGCTGGGGCTACCAGCCGCCGGCCGCCGGCGTGCCGGTGACGGACGGCTTCCACTACGCCTCCGACACCAACGACCAGTGGTACTCGATCGAGGAGATCCGCAAGATCCTCGAGGTCGATGCCTGACATGCCGGATCAGTACTCCGTGACGAGGCGCTGATGCTGCCGTACGGGCGTCAGTCTGTTTCCGAGGCGGACATCGAGGCCGTCACCGCGGTACTGCGCGGCGACTGGCTGACCACCGGGCCGGCGGTCACGGCGTTCGAGGACGCGATCTCGAAGCTGGCCGGCGGGCACCGGGCCGTCAGCTGTACGTCGGGCACCGCCGCGCTGCACATGGCGTACGCCGCTCTTGGGGTCGGCCCTGGTGACGAGGTGGTCACCACTCCGATGACGTTTGTGGCGACCGCTTCGTCGGCCGCGATTCTCGGCGCGAAGGTCGTGTTCGCGGATGTCGACGCGGACACCGCGCTGCTCGACCCGGCCGCGGTCGACGCGCTGGTGACCGAGCGGACCAAGGTGATCGCAGCAGTCGACTACGCGGGCCAGGCGGCCGAGTACGCGGCGCTGCAGCCGATCGCGGACCGGGTCGGCGCGAAGACGCTCGCCGACGCGGCGCATTCGGTCGGCGGTACGGCGGACGGGCGCCCGGTCGGCGACCTCGCCGATGTCACCACACTGTCCTTCTTCCCGACCAAGAACCTGACCACCGGCGAGGGCGGCGCGGTCGTCTGCAAGGACCCGGCGATCGGGCAGCGGGCGCACGAGTTCCACTTCATCGGGCTGGTCCGCGATCCGGACCGGTTCGAGCTCGCCGACGAAGGACCGTGGCATCAGGAAGTTCACGAGTACGGGGTGAACTACCGGCTGACCGATCTTGGTGCCGCGCTCGGGCTGTCGCAGCTGCGGCGGCTGGCGGAGTTCAAGCAGCGGCGGACCGAGATCACCGCGCGTTACAACGCGGCGTTCGCCGGGGTGGACGGGCTGCGGACGCCGGTGCAGCGGCCCGGGGTCGACCCGATGTGGCATCTCTACCCCGTTCGCGTACTTGGCGGGCGCCGGCGTGAGGTGTTCGAGCGGATGCGCGCGGCCGGGATCGGGGTGCAGGTGAACTACATTCCGGTGTACTGGCATCCGGTGTTCGCGCGGCAGGGGTACCGGCGGGGGTTGTGCCCGAATGCCGAGCAGTTCTATGCGGAGGAGCTGTCTCTTCCGCTGTACCCGGACCTCACCGACAGTGACGTCGACCGGGTGATCGACACCCTCGTGACTCTGGTTGGATAACTTGATGGATGTGACCCGATCGAATCTGATCGGCGGAGAGATGCTGAACTGGTCGGACCTGCACCCGGCCGACGCCCGCCCAGCAGCCGCCGGCGCCGCGGCCGCCGCATTGCTGGCCGCCGTCCTCCAGCCCACCGACTCCGTCCTGATCGCAGGCCCGCACGCCGCCGACCTCATCCTGGCGACCGCGGCCCAGGTCACCTCCACCGATCTTCTGGTGCGCTCAGCTCCCGACGCCGAGGAGCTGGCCGAACAGCTTCAGGAGACCAAGGGTGAGGTCTTCTGCGGCTCGCTCGACCGCTTCCCTGAGGGGTCGGCGCACGACGGCTACGACGTGGTTGTGGCGTTGGACGGGCTTGGGCGGCTGGTTGGGCCGGATACTGCGACGTTGCCGTGGAGCGAGGCGCTTCGGCGGCTGACTGCGCGGTTGCGGCCGGGTGGGCGGTTGTTGCTGGGGGCCGAGAACGCGTTCGGCTTCCAGCGGCTGATCCAGCCGAACATCACCGCCGCACTTCCTCGGGACGAAGACTGGGGCCGGGACGTCGGCGACCAGCCGCCAGCAGGCTTGAAGCCACTCCTCGAAGCAATCGCAGGAAGCACCAACACCACAGGCAGCACGGAGGACTCCAGCGGCACTCGCGGCGGTGCAGGCAGCGTTCAGGTGTTCGGGGTCTTCCCCTCGCTTGTTCAGGCTGACCTTGCGGTGGCGGCTGTGGATGGGTTCGCGGGCGTGGTGGCCGCGCGGGCTGTTGCTTCGTGCAACCAAGGTCCGGTGTTGATGGACCCGTACCGGCTGGTGCTGGACGCAACCGCGGCGGGCCTGGGAATCGAGCTGGCGCCGGCCTGGTACTTCGTCCTGGGCACTGAAGCACCCGCCGCGCTGCCCGAAGGCGTCATCCCCAGCGGCGAAGGTGTCCTGCTGGAAGAGCAGTTGCTGGCAGCGCTGCGAGTAGATGATCAAGCAGCACTACGGCGGGCGATCCCGGCGTACGTAGCGTGGCTGGCCGGCGGCGGTGCGGGTTCCCCCGACAACGTGATCGCCGACGGCACCTCGTACCGGCTCTTCGGCGAACCGCAGAACCTGGACGTCGTCGAGCACCTCGCCCGCTTCGCGCAGCGTGCACTGGAAAGTGGCGCCCGGCAACCATGGCCCGCCGCCGCCGACCCGCACGCGCTGACCGCGCGCCTGGCCGCGATGGCCGGCCTCACCGTGCCCGAGCCGGACTTCACGCCGGACGAGGTGGTCCGGCCGCGCGGCAGCGCCGAGCAGCTGGCCACGGTCGCGCGGCTCGCCGACGAGCTGGCGCACGCGAGCGCCCGCGCGATCCTCTTCGAGGGTACGGTCAGCGGCATCCGCCGGTCCCGGCCGTACCGCATCGGGCACGCCGTGATGAACCCGGCCCGGGTGATCCGGCGCCGGCTCAAGCGCGTGCTGCGGAAAGTACGCCGCTGATGCACCACGCCAACCACTTCTACGGCCACGCCAACATCATGGCCACGTACGCCGGGCTCCCGAAACCGCCGCGGATCTGGGGCTACCTGCAGCACGGCTGGAACATCCTCGACGGTTTCGCGCACGGCACGAACTTCGCGCCCGGGATGCCCAAGTTCGTCTGGTCGGACAGCGTCCGCCGCCGCGGTCACGCGCTCGGGCTGCGCAACTACTCGGTGATCGGCTCGGTCTGGCTGTACCTGCTCAAGGTGCACCCCGAGCTGGCCAACCCGGCGAAACGGGCCAAGGGCACCATTTTCTACCCGTTCCACGGCTGGGAAGGCCAGCACGTACTCGGCGATCACGGCCGGATCGTTGCCTCCATCAACGAGCACGAGACCGGCCCGGTGACGGTCTGCCTGTACTGGAACGAGTACGACAAGCCCGCGATCCGCAACGTCTACAAGGACGCCGGGTTCCGGGTCATCACGCACGGCTACCGCGGCCTGCACTGGCGGCGGACGAACGCGAACTTCCTGCTCAACCAGCTCCGCGAGCTGCGCAAGCACGAACGGGTCGCCTCGAACCGGCTCAGCTCCGCCGTTCTGTACGGCGCCTCGCTCGGCCTGCAGCCCGGTGTGTACGGTGATCCGATGGTGCTGGAGAACGAGCACCCGTCGTTCGGGGGCCAGGCGCGGATCAAACGGCTCTGGCCGGAGCTGGACCAGCCGTTCGTACCGGCCGCCGCCGCACGTGCTTTCACCGACACCGAGCTGGGCGTCGACCATGTCGCCGGCCCGGCCGAGATCCGGGAGATGTTCCGATGGAACAACTGAAGATCGGCATCGTCACCCAGGTCCGCGTGACCAGTACGCGGCTGCCGGCCAAGGTGCTGCTGACCGTCGCGGGCCGCACGTACCTGGAACACCACCTGGCCCGGCTGGCTCGCACCGACCTGCCGGTGATCGTCGCGACCACCACCAACCACCAGGACGATCCGGTCGTGCAGATGTGCGCGGACCGTGGCATCCCGGTGTTCCGCGGCAGCGAGGACGACGTGCTCAGCCGGTTCGCGGGTGCGGCCCGCGAGCACGACCTGGACGCGCTGGTCCGGGTCACCTCGGACTGCCCGCTGATCGACCCGGAGATCGTTGCCGCGGGCGTCGATCGGTGGCGCGCCGAGAACGACCCGGACCTGTACATCTCGAACTGCCTGGAGCGTACGTATCCACGCGGAATGGACTTCGAGATCTTCTCCGCGGCCCGGTTGTACGACGCCGAGGCCCGCGCCACGCTGAAGGCGGATCGCGAGCACGTCACCTCGTACCTGCACCAGAACCGCTCCGGTGAGATGCACCTGCTGAACCTGCCGTGGAGCGGCGGCGGCGCCCAGTACCGGCTGACGCTGGACACCGCGGACGACTGGAAACTGCTGGACGTGCTGATCGAGGACTTCGACGCGCCGCGGCTCGGTTGCGCCGAACTGGTCGCGATCCTGGACGCGCATCCGGAGCTGGCGGCGCTGAACGCACACATCGAGCAGAAGAAACTCGGCGAGTGACGGCGCGGGAGCCTTCGGCTACGGCATGATTTACACCGATGACCACCGATGACCCAGCCGATGGCCCGGCCAACAACGCCTCCGCCGCGCGGACCGCGTCGTTCGGCGCCCGGGCAACGTCGTTCGGCGCGGTCGCGGCGGCGTACGAGCTGGGCCGGCCGACCTTCCCGATCGAGGCGCTGACCTGGATCCTGGGACCGGGCCGCGGCCTGCAGGTGCTCGACCTGGGCGCCGGCACCGGGAAGCTGGCCGCGGTCGCGGCCGGGCTCGGCCACCACGTGATCGCGGTCGACCCGTCGCCGGAGATGCTCGACGTCTGCCGCCGGCGGCCGGGCGTCGACACCATGGTCGGCACCGCCGAGTCGATCCCGCTCGCGCACGGCTCGGTGGACGCGGTGATCGTCGGCCAGGCCTTTCATTGGTTCGACCACGCCCGCGCGCTGCCGGAGATCGCCCGGGTGCTGCGCCCGAACGGCGTCCTCGGCCTGCTCTGGAACAACGCCGACACCGTGGTTCCGTGGGTCCGCCGGATCTGGCAGGTGATGCAAGGAGATGCCCATCTGGGCGAGCACAGGGGAGGCAGTGACCGCTTCGAGCCGCTGCCGGTCCTGGAGCAGTCCAACCTTTTCGCGCTGATCGAAACGGCCCGGTTCCGGCACTGGCACGACCTGGACCGCAACGGCCTGCGGCAGCTCGCCCAGTCACATTCGCGGGTCGCCGTCCTCAAGGAGACCCGGCGCGACCAGGTCCTCGAGCAGATCGACCTCCTGTACGAACACACCGCCCGCCCGCCGGAGCCGCTGCGGATGCCGTACCTGACCGACTGCTTCCGCGCCCGTCCGAGCGAATTCGCGAACTACCGCCGCACCCTCGACGCACCGGTCGCACCACACCTCTAGAACCGCACCGCTAGAAACGTTTTGGTTGCGGTAGGTCACAAACGGGCGAATCGCGGCTAACGTGCACCTGGTTCGAGTCCGGACGAGGGGATTGGTATGGACGACCAGATGGTGCGCGAGCGGGACGCCCGCGCGTACGAGGCGGTGCACGACGCGGCCGACTTCACCGAGCTGAAACGGCGCTACAAGAACTTCGTGGTGCCGTGGACGATCGCCTTCATGACCTGGTACCTGGCCTATGTCGCCTGCAACAACTGGGCCCGCGGCTTCATGAGCCACAAGGTGGCCGGGCATGTGAACGTGGCGCTGATCTTCGGCCTGCTGCAGTTCGTGTCCACGTTCGTGATCGCTGCCCTGTACGGCCGGTTCGCGAACCGGAAGCTCGATCCGCTGGCCCACGGGCTGAACGCCAAGTACAAGAGGGAGCGCCGCCGGTGAACGCACATCTCCTTCCGCTGGCGCTTCCGTTGGCGGCCGAGCCCGGCAACCGTACGCTGACCATCTCCCTGTTCACCGCGGTCGTCGCCGTGACGCTGTACATCACCTGGTGGGCGTCCCGGCAGAACAAGACCGCGGCCGACTACTACGCCGGCGGCCGCTCGTTCAGCGGCGCGCAGAACGGGCTGGCAGTCGCCGGTGACTACATGTCCGCGGCGTCGTTCCTCGGCATCTCCGGCCAGATCGCCCTGTACGGATATGACGGCTTCCTGTACTCGATCGGTTTCCTGGTCGCCTGGCTCGTCGCCCTGCTCCTGGTCGCGGAGCTGCTGCGGAACTCGGGCCGCTTCACGATGGCCGACCAGCTCGCCTTCCGGATGAAGCAGAAGCCGGTACGGACCGCGGCCGCGACGTCGACGATCGTCGTCTCGATCTTCTACTTGCTGGCCCAGATGGTCGGCGCGGGCTCGCTCGTCGGGCTGCTGCTCGGCGTCAAGAGCGAGGGCCTGAAGGCGGCCGTGATCATCCTGGTCGGCGCGCTGATGATCATCTACGTGACCATCGGCGGCATGAAGGGCACCACCTGGGTGCAGATCGTGAAGGCGATCCTGCTGATGGCCGGTACGGTCGTGATCACCTTCCTCGTCCTGGTGAAGTTCCACTTCAACATCTCCGAGCTGCTCGGGTCGGCGGCAGCGAAATCCGGCAAGGGCGAGTCGTTCCTGCAGCCCGGTCTGCTGTACGGCAAGGACCTGACCGGCCAGATCGACTTCCTGTCCTTGGGCCTCGCGCTGGTGCTGGGTACGGCCGGACTGCCCCATATCCTGATCCGCTTCTACACCGTGCCCGACTCCCGCTCGGCGCGGCGCTCGGTGCAGTGGGCGATCGGCCTGATCGGCGTGTTCTACCTGATGACGCTGGCCCTCGGGTTCGGCGCCGCGGCGCTGCTGAACACCGCCAAGGGGTCCGCGGTCGCGGAGTCCAAGGGCAACGTAGCGTCGCCGCTGCTGGCCGAGTCCGTCGGTGGTGGCGCCGGTTCGCTCGGTGGGTCGATCCTGCTGGCGCTGATCGCGGCAGTCGCGTTCGCGACCATCCTCGCGGTGGTGGCCGGGCTGACGCTGACCTCGGCCTCCTCGTTCGCGCATGACCTGTACGCGAATGTGATCGCCAAGAAGAAGCCGTCCGAGAAGCAGGAGCTGCGGGTGGCCCGGTTCGCGGCGATCGGGATCGGCGCGGTCGCGATCGCGCTGGCGATCCCGGCGCAGAAGCTGAACATCGCGTTCCTGGTCGCGCTCGCGTTCGCGGTCGCTGCCTCGGCGAACCTGCCGGCGCTGCTGTTCAACCTGTTCTGGCGGCGGTTCAACACCTCCGGCGCGGTCTGGAGCATCTACGGCGGCCTGATCTCCGCCGTCGTCCTGGTGGTGTTCTCGCCGGTGGTCTCCGGCAAGCCGACCTCGATGATCACCGGCGCCGACTTCGCCTGGTTCCCGCTGTCGAACCCGGGCATCGTGTCGATCCCGCTGGGCTTCCTGTTCGGCGTCCTCGGCACGTACCTCGGCAAGGACCGCTCCAGCGAGGAGCGCTACAAGGAACTCTCCGTCCGCGCCCTCACCGGCGCCGGCGCCGAAGGCGCAGCCAAACACTGACGCCCACCGGGGCCGGCTCGCAGTGTGCGAGCCGGCCCTCTTACCTGCCCCGAGCCAACGAAGGGTGCATAAGACCTGGAAGTGCGCAAGGCAAAAGCCGCCGGAGACCTCACCGCCCCGGCGGCTCCAACCCGCAGACCAGGCTCGTCCACCGTCCGGAGGGCTACCCAGCCAACTACCGCCAGACTCCTGCCCAACGGCCAGTCGCGGACCCGGCTCACCCACCGTCCGGTGAACTGCCGGGCCAACTACCAAGAGCCTATTCTGACTCAAGGTAAAACAACCATAACCCCTTATTTCCTGGCCTTTTAGCCCTTTCACCAATCTGCCCCAACCTGCCCGCACCTGCCCCGGTGTCACGCACCCCGCCCCTCCACCCCACATGTGAGTGTCAAGCCTTGCCACTCCGAAGGGCGGGGAAATGCCAATTCACGTGTTTGTCGACGAGAGCAAGGTCTCGAGGTCTGCTGATGGCGGCTGCGCGCTGCCCAAGAGGTGATGTGACAGTCAATCGCAAGGCTCTGCGAGCTCTGCTGCTACCAGGTCAAGAGCGCCTTCACTTCAACAACGAGACGGATGCTCGACGGAAGAAGATCCTGCGGACGATCAGCGACTTCCACCTCTTGGTCGATATCTACCACGCACCGCGCGAGACATTCACCAGCCGTAAGCGCTGCCTTGAAGCCATCGTCCGCGACACTGCTGGTGATGCTGAGCGGCTCGTCATCGAGCGTGACGACTCGACGTACGACAGGGAGCGGGGAACCCTGCACTCCGCCTGTCAGCGTTTTGGGTGCTTCGATCTGCACTGGGACCTGCTGGCACCGAAGCTGGACCCGCTGCTATGGGTACCAGACGCGGTCGCCGCGGCGTGGACTCGCGGCGGTCACTGGCGGCGGCTGGTCCAGGCGTACAGCCAGCCGAAAGACCTGTGAAAAGCGCCGACCCGGCTCACCCACCGTCCGGTAGGCTGCCGGGCCCACTTCAAGGGACTCTTCTGTCCACGAGCAAGATCAACTGTAGCGAGTTTTCGGCGTCTGGGGAGGGGGTTTTGGGATCTGCCCCTGGATGCCCCGGGTTGCCCCTGGGTTATAGGTCGTCGGTGATGCGGGCGAGGGCGGCGCCGGCTTTGAGGACCAGGGTTTGGTCTTCTTCGGGTAGGCGGCTGAGGAGTTTGGCCAGTTCGTCGGCGGCCTGGCGGCCGGAGGCGGCTACGGTTTCGGCGCCGGTGTCGGTGAGGACGACGGCGGTGGCGCGGCCGTCCACCGGGTCTGGTTCGCGGCGAACCAGGCCGGCTTGTTCGAGGGCCGCGACCGTGGTGGTGGCGGTGGGTTGGGAGCACGGTACCCGGAGGGCGATTTCGCCGATCCGGATCGGTTGCTCGTCGGCGATCAGCATCAGGGCCAGGAACTGCGTCGGGTGCAGGACCGTGGTGGTCCGGCTCCGGCGCAGGTGCCTGACGATGCGGTGCATGCTGACCAGTAGTTGCAGGGCCTCCTGCGCCAAGGCGATCACCTCCGTCGGGAGCCGCCATAGTGGCACAGGCCTCCAAATTTTACCTATCGCGGAAGCTTCAGCCGAGTCTGATCTCAGGGTGATAGAGGTCGATCCAGGTCGCCAGCGACAGCGTCTGCTCCAGGTGCCGGCGGGCCGTACCATCCGCCTGCCGCACCTGCTCTTGCACCATTTTCCGGTCGACCAGCTCGAACACCGGATGCCGATCCGCGACTAGACCACGCGTCTGCTCCGCCAGCGCGGCCACGTACGCCGGGTCCTGTGTCTGCGGGTACGGGGACTTGCGCCGCTGCACCACCGACTCCGGCAGCACGTCCTGGGTCGCCGCCCGCAGCAGGCTCTTCTCGTGCCCGTCGAACGTCTTCAACGACCACGGCGTGTTGTAGACGTACTCGACCAGCCGGTGATCGCAGAACGGGACGCGGACCTCCAGCCCGACCGCCATGCTCATCCGGTCTTTCCGGTCGAGCAGGATCCGCACCATCCGGGTCAGGTGCAGGTAGCAGATCTTTCGCATCGTCCACTCGTCGTCGGATTCGCCGTCCAGCCGCTGCACCTCGCCGATCGCTTCGGTGTACCGGTCGTGCAGATGCCCGCGAAGATCGAGCTGCTGCAGTACCTCCGGGCGCAGTACGCTGAACGGCCCGCTCCCCCGCCGGGACACCGCGTACGCGACCCACGGGAACATCGGGCGCTTGCGGACCTCGGGGTCGTGGAACCACAGGTACCCGCCGAACACCTCGTCCGCGGATTCGCCCGAGAGCGCGACCGTCGATTGCTCGCGGATCGCCGCGAACAGCAGGTACAGCGAGCAGAAGATGTCGCCGCCCAGCGGTGCGTCGTTGGCGCGAATCACCTTGCGCCGGACGTCCGGATCGGTGAGGACCGCGTTCTCCAGCACGATGTCGGAGTGCTGCGACTTCACCAGGTCGGCGACATCGTGCACATACGGCGTGTCCGGCGTACCGCGGAGCTCGTCCGCCTGGAAGTTCTCCTCCTGCCCGACGAAATCGACCGCGAAACTGCGTACCTTGCGGCCGGCGTCCGCGAGCTGGCCGGCTGCGAGTGCGGTGATCGCGCTCGAGTCGAGGCCACCGGACAGCAGTACGCACCGTGGTACGTCGGCGATGAGCTGGCGGCGGGAGATGTCGTCGAGGAGCTCCCGCACGTACGCGACCGAGGTTTCCTGGTCGTCGGTGTGCTGCCGGGTTTCGAGTCGCCAGTACGTACGGTGGTGCAGGCCGGCGCGATCGACGGTGACGACCGTACCGGGCTCGACTTCGGAAATCCCTGCCCACAAGGACTTTCGGGGAGTTTTTGTTGCTGTTAGCAACTCTTGGAGACCGTTGGCTTCGACAACGGGTCGTACGGATGGGTTCGCGAGGATCGCCTTCGGTTCGGAGCCGAAGAGGACGCCGTCGGCGGTCGGGTAGTAGAAGAACGGTTTGATGCCCATCCGGTCGCGGACCATCACCAGGGTCTCGATCCGCGGGTCCCAGATGGCGAGTGCGTACATACCGTTCAGCCGTTCGGTGAAGGACGTGCCCCACTCGACGTACGCACGGAGCACGACCTCGGTGTCGGAATCGGTCCGGAACGGATGCCCGCGACGGCGCAGCTCGTCGCGCAACTCGGTGAAGTTGTAGACCTCACCGCTGTAGACCATCCCGAGGGTGACCGTGCGCCCGTCGTACCCGACCTCGGTCGTCATCGGCTGCTCGCCGCCGGGCAAGTCGATCACCGCGAGCCGGCGATGACCGAGGGCCGCGTACGGCGCGTACCAGGTGCCGCGCGCGTCCGGCCCGCGACACGACATCGTCTCGGTCATCGCGTCGACGGTGTCCTGCTCCGCGCCGAGGTCCTGCCGGTACGCCACCCACCCGGTGATGCCACACATCAGGGTTGCTCCTCTCCCGAGATACATTCGATTCCAATGTATTTCTCGCGGTGAGTGACACAACCACTCGTCTCCGTGACCAATCTCTCAAACTGGTCGCCTCAGAGGTGTTCGGAGATCACTCCGAGGGCGAAGGCGAGTCCGGCCAGGCCGAGCATCACGGACGCCAGTACCACCAGCCAGCGCTGCAGCACCGGAAGCTCAGCCGCCGTCGCGAACACCCGCTGCGGCCAGTGCCGCCACGACACGTACCAGAAGATCCCGCTGGCGGCGATCAGCAGCAATCCCTTGACCGCATGAATCCACCACCCCCGATGATCGATCAGCACCATCCCCACCCCGGTGACCGCGATCGCCCCGATCAGCCCGATCACCTTCCACCGATTCCCCGAAGCAATAACCGCAACCAGCGCCTCCCGCCCACCCTCATCCGCCCCGAAGAACTTCTTCACCTTCGGCTGCACCACGAACAACGAGTAGGCCATCCCACCCACCCAAGCCGCAGCCAACCCCACATGCACCACTGCCAAACCCGCCACCATCACTCCGCTCACCCCTCGCACAGTAGGCGCCCAGGAGGCCGAATCCGTTGAACCGTGAGAGAGTCGCGCGGTGGATGGGGTTGAGGTTTTTCATCGGAGTGGGCAGTGGTGTGCGGGGCGGCAAGTCGGGAACGTGGTCGCGTACGACCTGCCGATCCTGCCGAAGTACCAGGTGCCAGGGCATCCCACGGTTGATCGGTGTTATCTGCTGCTGGACGAGAATGTGCAGCTGATCAAGACGGTCACCTTTGACGGGGCGTTGAAGGGGTGGTGGTACGTGGATCTGATCGAGATCGAAGAAGTTGATCGTGGATTGGTGGTTCACGATATGTACGTCGATTTTCTGATTCCGCCGGCGGTGGATCGGTATCAGATTCTCGATCTGGAAGAGCTCGGGGAGTCGATGGCCGACGGGAAGGTCACGCCGGGGCAATGTGCTGAAGTGCTGGCCGCGACGCAGCGGTTTGTGCATCGGTATTTGCGGGGCGCGGAGGAAGGTCCGGTTGGGCCGGCCAGTGCGTTCCCACCGGCGACGGTTGAGTACCTGGCTGAGCTTCCGCCCTTCTGAACCAAAAAACAGGCCCCAGGAGAAAGACTCCCGGGGCCTGAAGGAACCGCAATGGATGATTAGTCTTCGTCGGACTTTCCGGCCTCGAGGTTGGTTTTGATCAGGTCCATCACGGTCGAATCGGCGAGCGTGGTCACGTCGCCGACCTCGCGGTTTTCGGCGACGTCGCGGAGCAGGCGGCGCATGATTTTGCCGGAGCGGGTCTTCGGGAGTTCCGAGACGACCATGATTTGCCGCGGCTTCGCGATCGGGCCGATTTCCTTGGCGACGTGGTTGCGGAGTTCCTGGACCACGTCCGGGCCGCCGTCACCGGCTTCGGAGCGGAGGATGACGAACGCGGCGATCGCCTGGCCGGTGGTCGGGTCGGTCGCCCCGACCACGGCAGCCTCGGCAACCTTCGGGTGCGAGACGAGCGCGGATTCGATCTCGGTGGTGGACAGCCGGTGCCCGGACACGTTCATCACGTCGTCGACCCGGCCGAGCAGCCAGAGGTCGCCGTCCTCGTCCTTCTTCGCGCCGTCACCGGCGAAGTACACGCCCGGCCAGCGCGACCAGTACGTGTCGATGAACCGCTGGTCGTCACCCCACAGCGTACGCAGCATCGCCGGCCACGGCTTCGTGATCACCAGATAACCGCCGGACCCGTTCGGTACCGGCTTGCCGGCGTCATCCACGACGTCGACGTTCACGCCCGGGATCGCCTTCATCGCGGCACCGGGCTTGCCCGCGGTGACACCGGGCAGCGGCGAGATCATGTGCATCCCGGTCTCGGTCTGCCACCAGGTGTCGACGACCGGCGCCTTGTTCCCGCCGATGTGCTCGCGGTACCAGACGTACGCCTCCGGGTTGATCGGCTCACCGACCGACCCGATCACCCGCAGCGAGGACAGGTCGAACTTCGCCGGGATGTCCGCGCCCCACTTCATGAAAGTACGGATCGCGGTCGGCGCGCAGTACAGGATCGACACCTTGTACTTGGCGACGATCTCCCACCAGCGCCCTTGGTGCGGCGTGTCCGGCGTACCTTCGTACAGCACCGAGGTGGTCGCATTGGCGAGCGCGCCGTACACGATGTAGCTGTGCCCGGTCACCCAGCCGATGTCGGCCGCGGTCCAGTACACGTCGGTGTCCGGCTTGAGGTCGAACACACCCCACTGCGTGTACGAGGTGCCGACCAGGTACCCACCCGTGGTGTGCAGGATGCCCTTCGGCTTGCCCGTGCTGCCCGACGTGTACATCACGTACAGCGGGTGCTCGGCGTCGAAGGCCTCCGGCTTGTGGTCCGTCGACTGCTTGCCGACGAAGTCCTCCCACCACAGGTCGCGGCCGTCGGTCATCGCGGTGTCCTGGCCGGTGCGCTTCACGACGAGCACGTTGCGTACGTCCGGGCAGTCCACCAGCGCGGCGTCCACGGCCGGCTTCAGCGCGGCCGGCGCACCGCGGCGGTACCCGCCGTCGGAGGTGATCACGACGCGGGCGTCGCAGTCCAGGATCCGGTCCTTCAGCGCCTCCGACGAGAAGCCGCCGAAGATCACCGTGTGCGGCGCGCCGATCCGGGCGCAGGCGAGCATCGCGACCACGGTCTCGGGAATCATCGGCATGTAGATGGCGACGATGTCACCGGCCTTGACGTTCAGCTCGAGCAGCGCGTTCGCGGCCTTGCTGACCTCGTCCTTGAGCTGCGCGTAGGTGATTTCGCGGGTGTCACCGGGCTCACCCTCGAAGTAGTACGCGACCTTGTCGCCGAGACCGTTCTCGACGTGCCGGTCGACACAGTTGTACGCGGCGTTTAGCTTGCCGTCGGCGTACCACTTCGCGAACGGCGGGTTGCTCCAGTCGAGCGTCTCGGTCGGTTCGGTGGCCCAGGTGAGCCGTTTGGCCTGCTCCGCCCAGAACCCCTCGAAGTCCGCGGCGGCCCGATCGTACGCGTCGGCCTTCAGGTTCGCTTGCGCGGCCAGGTCGGCGGGCGGATCGAACCGGCGCTCTTCGTGCATCAGGTTCGACAATGCCTCGGTTTGGGGTGACTCTGCATTCGTCACGTCGACGACTCCCTCATCGCTTGACTACTGGCGCGGCGGCAGCGCCTAGTTACAGTTGTATCAACGCCGACCCCGTGCGCGGAACTGCCGTATCGCCGGGGCGGTTCGTTTTTGCGCCGAAAAGGTCTGATTCCGGGCCGGACGGAGTAGTTCGGGCGCCCGGCCGCTCAGCTGGCTGAGAATTCGGGTCCGACGGAACCAAGCGGACCGCCCGTGCATCGGAGTTGATGTGAACCCGACGCAGCCGACTTCGCCGCCGCAGCCGCCCGTGACCGGGGAACGGCGCAAGATCTCCCGCGCCGCCCGCCGCCGGGTGCACGCGCGCGAACTACGGATCCGCCGGACGCAGAAGGATGCCCGCGCCCAGCTCCCGCTGTGGTGAGCTCGCACCGTGTCCCGCCGGCTCCCCAAACCGGTTTGGGGCGTCCGCCAACCGGAACCGGGGTGGATCGCTGCCCGATTTGGGCGTGCACGCCGCCCCGAACCGGTTTGGGGCGGTCGGCTGCTACTGCTGGTGGTAGGCGAGCAGTTTGCCGAGGATCGTGGTCAGCCGGGTACGGTCGGTAGCCGACAGCGGCGCGAAGATCTCATCCTGCGCCTTCCCGATCTGCGTCGCCAGCTTCTTGTACTGCCGTTTGCCGGCCGTGGTGATCGTGATGACGTTCCGCCGCCCGTCCGCCGGATCGGCGCTGCGCTCGACGTACCCGTCGGCTTCCAGTTCGTTGAGAGCGGCAACAACATCGCTCCGGTCGATCGAACTCCGGCGGCCGAGCGTCGCCTGACTCGCCGGGCCGAACTCCACCAGCGTCGCGAGCAACCGGAAGTGGTACGCCCGCGCACCTCCGGTGGCGAACGTCTCGGTGACGATCCGGTGCGCATGCGCAGCGTTCTGGGTCAGCAACCAGCTCGGCAACTGGGTCAGGGCTGTCGGGGTCTGCTCGTCCACCCGCGCAGTCTACGTGCTGACAGGTCCGCTCGCCGCGACCGTTGGGCCGACCCTCGCGTTGATTGGGCCGTAGCGTTGGGCGTACCTACGATTCGCGAGCGTCGAGCAGTTCGTCCCAGTGCTGCTCGGCCCAGGCGCAGAGGTGGTCGAGCGGTTCGAGCAGGGCGCGGCCGAGGTCGGTCAGCTCGTACGTGACCCGGCGGCTGGGTTTCGGGTCCGCGGTCCGGCGGACGAATCCGTCGCGCTCCAAGGTGCGCAGCGACTGGATCAGTACCTTCGGGCTGATCCGGGCCAGCGGAATCCGCAGCTCCGAGTACCGCCGGGGTCCGTCCGCCAGGCAGCGCAGCACCAGCCCCGCCCATTTGTCCCCGCCGACCCGGAACGGCAGCAGCGACGACGGGCAGATCTCCTCGAACATGTCCGGTCGGAGCGCCTCCACGCTCACCAAGGTATCCAATCGGTAACCAGGTCGCCTTCTACGGTCGCCGTACCCATTTTCGGAGGAGGTTGCGGTGAGCAAGATTCTGGTGATCGGAGCCCGCGGACGCGCCGCCCGCGCGGCAATCACCGAGGCGACGGAACGCGGTCATGAGGTACTCGGGGTCGCGCGTACGGCCGGCGGATCAGGCGCCGGCGGTGCGGGCGCCGGCGGATCGGGCGTTGGCAGATCGGGCGTTGGCAGATCGGGCGCGGCGAGGCCGGATGGTGGCGGGGTGGTTGTGGGGGATGTGACCGATGCGGCGCGGGTCGCCGAACTGGCGCGCGGGCGGGACGCGGTCGTC
This sequence comes from Kribbella hippodromi, assembly GCF_039531045.1. Lineage (NCBI taxonomy): Bacteria > Bacillati > Actinomycetota > Actinomycetes > Propionibacteriales > Kribbellaceae > Kribbella > Kribbella hippodromi. The sequence continues at coordinate 147,179 of NZ_BAAAPH010000018.1, forward strand.
GCGGCGGTGTACGACGGCGGCAGCGACCCGTCCGCGTTCTTCCCGGCCGCGGCGCGGGCGCTGGTCGACGGATTGACGAAGGCCGACGTGAACCGCCTGATCTGGGTCGGGCTGGCCTCGATCCTGCCGACCGCCGACGGTACGTTGCTGATGGACACCGACGGGTACCCACGCGAGTACCGCCAATTCTTCCTCGCCCACCAGAGCGCACTCGACATCTTCGCGGCCTCGGACCTCGACTGGGTGTCGATCGCCCCGGCCGGCGACTTCGACCACACCGACCCGACCCGGAAGGGCAGCTACCGAGTTGCTCCCGGCAACGCCAAGGACCTCATCTCGTACGCCGACCTGGCCGTTGCCCTGATCGACGAAGTGGACCACCCCACCCACCATCGCACCGCGATCGGCGTAGTGGTCTAGCCAACCTCCTCGCCCCGGCCGCCGCGGAACGATAGGTTCGACGCATGGCCGGGGCCGAGGAATACCTGAACAAGGCGCTGGCGGTCGCACACCAGGCCGCCGAAACCCAACTGGAACCAATCCGCACCGCGGCCGGCCTGATCGCCGACGCGTTGTCCGCCGGACACCAGTTCTGGGTCTTCGGTACGGGCCACAGCCACGCCCTCGCCGAAGAACTGTACGGCCGCGCCGGCGGCCTGGCCGACGTACGCGCGATCCTCGAACCGGGCCTGATGCTCCACGAAGGGCTCCAGAAAAGCTCCTTGCTGGAACGCCTCCCTGGTCTGGCCGAGGTCCTCCTCGAAATCAACCCCTTGGCCGCCGGCGACGTCGTACTGATCGCATCCAACTCCGGCCGCAACGCCGTCCCCGTCGAATTCGCCCTCGGCGCCCGCGAACGCGGCGTAAAGGTCATCGCCCTCACCTCCTTGGCCCACTCCAAAGCAGTAACGTCCCGAGCCCCCGGCGGCCAACGCCTCTTCGAAGCCGCCGACGTAGCAATAGACAACTGCGGCGTCCCCGGCGACGCCCTAATCCAGATCCCCAACACCACCGAACCCACCGGACCCACCTCCACAGCCATCGGCGCCCTACTCCTCCAGGCCCTGACAGTGGAGATCGTCACCCTCCTCTCCACCCGCGGCAAACCACCCAAAATCCTCCGCAGCCTGAACGTATAGCCCACCCCACGCGTACGTCAGCCCACGCGCGCTGCGAACTGCGAGCTGCCGCCCGCGCCCGACCATCAACCGCGTGCCCTCCCCAGAGCAGCCGGCATGACCTCGAACCGTCCTCCCGGGGCACCTCCTGTCGAGGTTCTCCACCGTTGTTGAGGGTTCTCCACTGGCACACCGGTAGAGAACCCTCAACACGAGCGGATATCCACCTGTCTGCTGATGGGCGGTCAGCGGCCGTGCCTAGTAGGCGGCGGGTATAGAACGATCTGCCTCCACGTACCTGACTTGCTACTGTTCGTAGCGCAGGTTGAGCCGCACCGTGCTGGGGGTACAGGTGTCCGAACTCCGAGGCCGCAATGACGCCGTCGACCGCCCGCCAAGCCCACCTGCCAACGCGGACCACACGGCCGACCCAGCCAGCCCGGACCGGCCGCCTCATCGAGAGCGGCCGGAGCAGAACGATGGGCCCGATCGGGCTGCGCGGTCTGACCATCCGAAGCCACCGGACCCCGATCCTCGCGAACGGATGACTCAGTACCTCGACCGTCTCTACTGGCCCGGCTACACAGCCCAGCTGGCCAAGCGAGACTCCGCATCACCGTCAATCGGTGATTCGTCACTTCACCCGGCCCAGCATCCCAAAGACCCTGCCTCCGTACCCACCGACCGCACCGACCGCACCGACCGCACCGACGAGCGTGCCGACGATCTGCCGGAGGACCGCGATCTCCCGGACAAACCCCTCGACACGCCAACTGTTGCCGACAGTTCTGCCGAGCAACTCGACGACGATCGCCCAACGGATCACCCGGCTCGGCCCGCCGCATCAGCCCCTGCGTCGAACCGACTGGACAACGCTCCGAGCGAGCATGACGTTGCGGTGCCAGACGAATCCGAGCCAGTCCGCACCCCCGGCCCGATCGCCGAAGTCAAACCCTCTGCCGTACCTGAACCAGCCGGCACGCTCACACCCACCCGCAGGCCTGAGTCATTTGTAGCGCTCGACACAACCTCCGCGTCCAGGCCCGACGCCAGACCCGAGCCACCTGCTCCACCCCATTCGGCCGCTACCCCCGAATCAGCCGCCGAGCTCCGGCCAACCACCGTCTCCGCATCGGCCGACACGACGAGCACCGCCGACGAAATCGACCCCGGCACTCCGCCCGTCGCCACAGGGGCTCGTGCGCGAGACCACACCCTGACCACCGATCCGGTCGCACCTACGGAATGGGACGACTCCCCGGACCCACCACCTGAGCAGGTGGAACCGTCCACCGATGCCCCGGCGGACCAAGCATCAGCAACATCTCGCTACACCGAACTGGTCGCCCGGCACGACAAGGAATGGGACGCCACCGCGGCCGCCGTCCCGCCCGGCCGTTTGCCCGCCTCCGCCGACCTGCTCGGGCCGGACGTCATCGAGACCTTGCACCCTGATGTACGACGGGTGCTCGAGTACCAGGGCGCCGCCGAGTACATCGCCGCCGAAGTCAACGCCCGCCCTTGGCTCGAACCCGTCGTCGACGCCTCACCAGCCGTACAGCGCATCTACACGGCCATCGACCGGGGCAACGGCCACGCCCACATCCGCCATGGCCCGATGGGTACGGACCAGCTGTACGCCGACCGAGTCGCCCGCCTCGAAGACCCCGCCCAAACCGACCCCCACAAACGAACCACCAGCATCGACGGCCTCGACGACTCCAAACAGCACTACTGCGCGAAGGAAGCAACCAGAATCCACAACCCAGAAGCGTTCGTCGCCGCCTTCGCCGCCGCCGTCAAACACCCAGACGTCCGCCGGGCCCTGGATGCGCAGTGGTCACGCACGGACCGGCCGGAGGAAGTCGCCATCCCGATCGCGGAACTTCTGGGACCGCGGGGCCATGAAGACTGCTCCGGGTTTCGTTTGGCCGGAGACTGGACCCAGGCGAAGCGAGCCAGGAAAGCCTGGACCCGCGCCCGCGTCGAAGGGCAGGACCTGACCGACATCCCGCAGCCGAAGGTGGAGCGAATACCAACATTCGAGGGTGGCACGATTGTGTTCCACTTCGCCGGCAACGCCGCAGCGGAGCGCTACGAGATCGTCACCATGTACCCTGCACCACCCGTCTCGAAATGATCAGAATCGCCATCCGAAGGGTGCGAAATGTCCGGTAGTGGTAAATATTGGCTGAAAGACAAGTCAGCACCATTTGCAACATTGTTGAGCGTGCTAAACACCTACTATCATCCTGAAATCCGGAACGACAACTACGAAGTACTGATCGAGCGAGCGCGCGAGAACCGCCCCGACGACGCCAAGATAGCCACGTTCAAGGCCGAGTTGACCCAAGTACTGCAGGGTCATCGGGAAGGCTTGCCCGACGACGCGATCGACCTCGCCACCGCGTACGACGACTGGGACACCGACGAAGAGTTTCTCGCCTGGCTGTGGCATGAGCTCTATCCAGATGAGGCGGTGCCTGTGCCGGAAACGAGCAGTTCCGAGTAGCTCGCCGGCGGGAAGGGGAGACCGGACGCCTTGAGCGGCTGGAAAGAATGTCTGGCACCGGGAGAGATAGGTTGACGGATAAGACCGCACCGTTCGCAACGCTGCTCAACATGCTGGATGCCTACTATCATCCTGAAATCCGGAACGACAACTACGATGCGTTGGTTCGACGTTCCCAGCGCGATCGGCCGGACGACACCAAGATGGCGACCTTCAAGGCCGAGTTGACCCAAGTACTGCAGGGTCATCGGGAAGGCTTGCCCGACGATGCGATCGACGTAGCCACTGCGTACGACGACTGGGACAGCGACGATGAGTTTCTCGCCTGGCTGTGGCATGAGCTTTATCCGGATGAGGCGGTGCCGGGACAGCAATCGTCGGAGTGAGTGTTTGGTGCTTCGGCGACGACAGCGGTCGGTTCCAAAGCACACGCGCGATGACCTCCAATGCCTTCACGACAATCAGCTCACAAGCAAGCACCTAATTCACCGGTCACCTGCGACCGGCAGCTCGCAAACCGTCGATGGCAGCCGACCCTCCGGCAACAGCTGACGAAGTCCGGGCGACAGCCCGAAGGGTTCGGCGATAGCCCCAGGGTCAGGCGATAGCTGAAGGAGTCCGGCGACAGCCCGGAGAGAAAAGTACGGCGCTGAGCCAGGGGTGGGAGGGTAGCGCGCGGAGTGGGTGCGCTGAGGAGCGGAGCGACGAAGGAAGCGCCGGCGGAGCATGCGAGGGATCACCACATGCACCCCTCGAACAATCAGCTCACAAACGAACGCCCAGCTCAGCAGTCACTCGTGAAGCGGCAGCTCGTAAACCGCCGGCGGCAGCCGACCAACCGGCGACAGCCGGAAGCTTCAGGCGACAGCCCGGAAAGGAAAGTACGGCGCTGAGCCGGGGGTGGGTGGGTAGCGCGCGGAGTGGGTGCGCTGAGGAGCGGAGCGACGAAGAAAGCGCCCGCGGAGCACGCGAGGGATCACCACTCACCCCTCGAACAATCAGCCCTAAAACAGACCCTCAGGTAGCGCGGTACGCGACAGTGATGTCGTACCTGTCCGACCGGTAGATCGAGCGGCCGAACTCGATGACCTGGTCGGTTGCCGTGCGTGGTGCCGAGGTGATGATCAAGCACGGGGTCGTGCTGTCGATCTCCAGCAGTTCGGCGTCGCCGGGTGACGGTGGGGCGGCGACGATGGAGGCGGAGACCATGCCGAGCTGGACGCCGTAGCGGGTGGAGAGTTCGGTGTACAGCGACTTCTCGGTGAAGTCGATGTCGTCGAGGCCGGGGTAGCGGTGCAGGGAGAGGGCGGTGCGTTCGATCGCCATCGGGCTGCCGTTGGCGGTGCGGAGGCGGTTCAGGTGCAGGACGGGGGTGCCGATCGGTTCCTCGAGTTCGCGGGCGAGGTCTTCGTCGGCGGCGCCGACCCGGTGTTCCAGGACTTTGGCGCCGGGGGTGATGCCGCGGTTGATCATGTCCTGGGTGAAGGAGGAGGCGAGCATCCGGGACGGGCGCGGTTCGGCGACGAAGGTGCCGCCGCCGGGGCGGCGGGCGGCCAGGCCTTCGGCGACTACGCGATCGACTTCCTGGCGGACGGTCATCCGGGCGACGCCGAAGCGTTCGGCCAGGACGCGTTCGGACGGTAGCACGGTGCCGACGGCCAGCGAGCGGGTGAGGTTTTCCAGAATCTCGCGAATCTGGTCACCCTTCGGACGATCGGTCCGCAGCTCGGTGGGGAGCTCGGCGAGGTCGCCTGGGTTGTTCCTTGGGCGGGCCATGAGGTCAGTATCCCTGGGAATCTGCCCGGCAAACCGGTTGCCGGGGGACGCGGGCCGCGGCAAGTCGTACCGCGCAGGCTGTCCGTGACCACGTCGTCCCGAACCACCTTGTCAGCCCGACTGTAACGTCCAGTGCCACCTCACGGCCAGTGACCATCCACAGGCCCCCGAACGGCACCCACGACAACGCTCGACCAGAGGTAACTTTGACTATATGACCCGGGCACAGTTCGCGCAGGAGACGTCGTCGGCCGGCGAGTGGAAGCGGCAGGGCAACAGGTTCACCGGCCGGATCAGCAGGGACTCGGCGTCGGCGCCGGGCGACGGGCCGGACGGCGAGGGGCGCTGGCCGGTCGAAGCGGGACGGTACCGGTTGGTGGTGAGCCTGGCTTGCCCGTGGGCGCACCGGTCGGTGATCGTGCGCCGGCTGCTCGGCCTCGAGGACGCGATCAGCCTGGCCGTGGTCGACCCGATCCGCGACGAGCGCGGCTGGCGGTTCACGCTCGACCTCGACGGCCGTGACCCGGTGCTCGGCATCGAGTACCTCTCCGAGGCGTACCTGCGCACCGACCCGGCGTACGACGGCCGGGTGACGGTGCCCGCGATCGTCGACACCCGTTCGGGCGAGGTGGTCACCAACGACTACCCGCAGATCACGCTCGACCTGTCCACCGAGTGGGTCGACTTCCACCGCAAGGACGCGCCGCGGCTGATCCCGGCGGAGCGCGCGGAGATGGATGCGCTGATCGACGACATCTACCAAGACGTGAACAACGGCGTGTACCGCTGTGGTTTCGCGACCAGCCAAGAGGCGTACGAGGCCGCGTACGACGCCCTGTTCGCGCGACTCGACGTACTCGAGAACCGGCTGGCCCACCGCGAGTACCTGCTCGGCGACACGCTCCGCGAGGTGGATGTGCGATTGTTCACCACGCTGGTCCGCTTCGACGCGGTGTACCACGGCCACTTCAAATGCAATCGCCAGAAGCTGACCGAGTACCCGAACCTCTGGGCGTACGCGCGCCGCCTGTATCAACTGCCCGGCTTCGGTGACACGGTCGACTTCGATCAGATCAAGCGGCACTACTACGTCACCCACGACAACATCAACCCGACCGGCATCGTCCCCAAAGGCCCCGACCCCCGAGTCTGGCTCAGCTGAAAGAAACTCAGCTAAGCGCACCGATCAAGCCGCAAGAGCGGCCAAGGCAGCGTTCACCGCGGACCGCAGCTGCGCCCGCGTCGCCCCGGACCGCGACCGCAGATTGATCGCGTACGCCAGCAACGTCAGCATCTCGGCAGCCCCCTCCACCTCCGTACCGTCCCGCAACTCCCCGTTGCCCTCGGCAACTGTCAACGCCCCCATCAGCGCGTCCCGCAGTACGGCGTGATGCTCCGCGAGAACCGCCCGCACCGCGTCCGGCGGGTTCTCCGCGTTCGCGTTCGACATCATGCAGCCCCACCCGGCGTACTCCCCCGACAGCCGCAGCCGCAGCAACCGGTCGAAGAACGCCGCCACCGCGACCAGCCCGCGACCGTCCGCGGCGAGTTGGGCGAACATCGGCCGGGACCGGTGCTCGAGGTACCGCCGGGTCGCCGCTGCGTACAGGTCGTCCTTGCCGCCAAATGCGTTGTACAGGCTGGACCGGCTCAGCCCGGTCGCCGCGACCACGTCCTGGATTCCGGTCGCCGCGCTTCCGCGCCGCCAGAACAGCTGCTCGACCGTGGCCAGCGCCGCATCCTGGTCGAAGTGTTTGACATCGGGCATACCCAGCATCATATCTTGGAACGGTCGATCCAAGATAAGCCCATCCGAGGAGCCTCGATGCTCGACGTACTGCTGCTCGACGTGAACGAAACGCTCACCGACCTGGAACCGCTCCGGGACGACTTCGCGGCGGCCGGACTGCCCCGGCACACCCTCGACGCCTGGTTCGCGGCCACCCTCCGGGACGGGCTGGCGCTGACCGCGGCCGGGGCGTACGCCGACTTCCCCGCACTGGCCCGCGAACTCCTGGAGGCGCAACTGATCGCCGCGGACCTCGAGCCGACCGAGGAACGAGTGACCGGCGTACTGTCCGGATTCACCCGCGTGCCACTGCACCCCGACGTGGCACCGGGTCTGGGCAAAATCCACGACGCCGGTGTGCGCATTGTCACCCTCACCAACGGCCGGGCGGCGATGTCCGAAGGCGTCTTCACGGCCGGCGGGATCATGCCGCTGCTCGAGCACCGTCTCGACGTCTCGGTGCCGCAGCGCTGGAAACCGCACCCGGACGCGTACCGCTACGCCGCCGAGGTCTGCGGAGTACCGGTGGAACGGATGGGCCTGGCCGCGGTGCATCCGTGGGACATCGACGGCGCCCGGCGGGCCGGTCTGCAGGGTTTCTACGTCGACCGGCGGAACACCCCGTACCCGAAGGCTTTTCTTCCGCCGGACCTGATCGCGCCGGACTTCGAGGCGCTGGCCGTACTCCTTCAGGAGAAGGCGAAGTAGCGCAGCCACAGGTACGGCGCGGCCACCAGGATCGTGATCGCGGTCATCACGAGGCCCTTGCGGGTGAACTCCCAGAAGCTGATCGGATGCCCGGCCCGGAGGGCGAGCCCGATCACCACGACGTTCGCGCTCGCGCCGACCGCGGTGGCGTTGCCGCCCAGGTCGGCGCCGATCGCGAGCGCCCACCAGAGCGCGTGTGCCTGCGCGGGATCGGCGACGCTCTGGGTCAGGTCGTGGACCACCGGGCTCATCGTGGCGACGTACGGAATGTTGTCGACGACCCCGGACAGCACCGCGGACACGGTCAGCACCAGCATCGTGGCGAACAGGGTGTGCCCGCCGGTCACCGATCCGACCCAGCCGGCCAGCTCCGCGATCACCCCGGTCTTGACCAGGGCGCCGACCATCACGAACAGCCCGGCGAAGAACAGCAACGTCTGCCACTCCACCCCGGCCATGTAGTCGCGGGTCGGGACCTTCGAGATCAGTACCAGGACACCGGCGCCGAGCAGGGCGACCACCGACGGCGCGATCTGGAAGAACGCGTGGCCGACGAAGCCGGTGAACACCAGCAGCAGGACGATGCCGCTCTTGATCAGCAGGCCGCGGTCCTCGATCGCCTCTCGCTCGTTCAGCCGGAGTACGTCGTCCACCCGCGCCGGGTCCACCGCGAACGAACCCTTGAACACCCTGGGCAGGACCAGCGTGAACACGACCAGTTCGAGGGCGATCAGTGGCGACAGGTGGATCAGGAAGTCGTTGAAGGTGAGGCCGGAGCGGCTGGCGATGATGATGTTCGGCGGATCACCGATCAGGGTCGCGGCGCCGCCGATGTTGGACGCCATCACCTCGGCGATCAGGAACGGCACCGGGTTGATGCCGAGCCGGTCGCAGACCAGCAGCGTGACCGGCGCGATCAGCAGCACGGTGGTGACGTTGTCGAGGAAGGCCGAGGCGATCGCGGTGATCAGCGTGAGCAGGATCATCACCCGCAACGGCGATCCCTTGGCCCGTTTGGCGGCCCAGATCGCGACGTACTCGAAGACGCCGGTGCGGCGCAGCACTCCGACGATCACCATCATCCCGAACAGCAGGAACACGACGTCCCAGTCGATTCCGGTGTCGGCGGAGTAGAACGCGTGCTCGGCGTCGGTCACGCCCAGCGCGAGCAGGATGCCGGCGCCACCGAGCGCGGCGAGCAGCTTGTGCGTCCACTCGGTCGCGATCAGCACGTACGCGGCCACGAACACCACCACCGCGACGACGGTCATCCGGCCGCTCCGACCCCGCCGGCGACCGCTCCGACCGCTCCGAACGCTCCCGCCGCTCTGGTGGCGGCGGCGAGGGTCAGTGCGCTCCGACCGCCAGCTCGAGCAGTCTGGACGCGGTGATCGCACCGACAATCCGCCGGTCGCGCACCACCGCGACCAGCGGGCACCGCAGCCGCGCCATCGTGGCGGCGATCTCCAGCAGCGTGTCGTCGTGGGCAACCACCGGGATCTCCCGCGGCTCGTCCGGAAGCAGCTTGCGTACGGTCAGACCACTGAGCTTGTCGGCCAGCCGGTCCGCGAGCGGTTCGTCGATCACCCGCGCCAGCGACGGATCGTCCTGCACATAGCTCGGCACCAGGAACCGGACCACCTGCGAAGCCGGCAACACGGCGTACGGCGAGCCGTCCGGCCGGGTCACGATCAGCCCCGGCAACCGATGACCGGCGAGCAACTGGACGGCCGCCAGCGCATCGTCGTCCAGGCTCACGACCGGGAAGTCCTCGGCGATCTGCTCTCCGTGCACAGTCGCAGCGTACGCCGCGCGCGGCCGGGCCGGTGACATCGCTCACACGACTCTGACGGTGCACGCGGCCTCCCAGGTCAGCACGACAGGCTCGTACCCCGGAACGAGGGACGAGTTCGCCGACCAGGCTTCCCGGCACACCAGGCCCCACCTTGCCGCAAACCACTCACCCGGGCAAACAGACCCGGTAGAATCGGGGCTGGTGCGCCGGGAAGTCTGGTCGGCTCCGTCCGACCGACCCCGAAAACGAAGGGCCGTTCATGAGCCAGCACCCTCGAATCCGGCCGCGCCGGCGCGCGTTCCCCCGAGTCCTGGGCCGGGAGCGAGCCTTCCTGGCCGAAGTTCTGCGCACCGAGACCACCGGCGGCCTGCTGCTGATGGCCGCGGCGGTGATCGCGCTGATCTGGGCGAATTCGCCCTGGCAGGACGCCTATCACCATGTGCGGGACGCTCAGCTCGGGCCGTTGACCGTCGAGGCGTGGGCCTCGGACGGCGCGTTGACCCTGTTCTTCTACCTGGCCGGGGTGGAGCTGAAGCGCGAGTTGGTCGTCGGTTCGCTGTCGAAGGCCAGCGAGGCAGTCGTACCGGTGGTCGCGGCGATCTCCGGAATGGTGCTCCCGGCAATCATCTATCTGGTCGTCAACCTGACCGCGAGCAACGGCAAATCACAGGGCTGGGCGGTGCCGACCGCGACCGACATCGCGTTCGCGCTCGCCGTGCTCGCGATTGTCGGCTCGTCGCTGCCGAGTGCGCTGCGGGCGTTCCTGCTGACGCTGGCGGTGGTCGACGACTTCGGCGCGATCCTGGTGATCGCTGTGTTCTTCTCACACGGGTTCCACCTGTTCTCGTTGCTCGCCGCGGTCGCGTTGATCGCGCTTTGGTACGTGTTGCAGCGGCGCCGCATCCGCACGCCCTTCCTGTACATCCCGATCGCCATCGGCGCCTGGTGGTTCATGCACGAGTCCGGGATTCACGCGACCATCGCCGGTGTCGCGCTCGGTCTGGTCACGCGCGTGGTCGCCGACCCTGGCGAAGAGCACCCGCCGGCCGAGCGGATCGAGCACCGGTTGCGCCCGTGGTCGGCAGCCGTCGCGGTACCGGTGTTCGCCTTGTTCGCCGCGGGCGTGACGTTGAGCGGTGGCGCCGTACGCCAGATGCTCACCGATCCGGTCGCGATCGGGATCGCGGCCGGACTGCTGTTCGGGAAGGCGATCGGCGTGTTCGGTGGGTCGTGGCTGACCGCGCGCTTCACCCGGGCCGAGCTGAACTCGGATCTCGCCTGGCGGGACGTCGGCGCGGTCTCCGTACTGGCCGGCATCGGGTTCACCGTCGCTTTGCTGATCACGCAGCTCGCTTTCGGGTCGGACACGGCCCAGATCGAGCGCGCCAAAGCGGCGGTTCTGATCGCGTCCGTCCTGGCCGCGGTGATCGCCGCATTGCTCCTGGCTCGCCGAAACCGCGCGTACGCCGATTGACCTGCGGGTACGGACGGTAGTGTCGGGTCACGGACGTGTGGGAAGGAGTTGCGATGTCGATGGGGCAGCACGGGGACGAGCCCACGGTCGGCCAGCTGGTCGCGAACGCCAGCAAGGACCTGTCCAGCCTGGTCCGCAGCGAGGTCGAACTCGCCAAGACCGAGCTGAAGAAGACTGCCGTCGCGGCCGGAACCGGCGCCGGAATGTTCGCGGCAGCCGCCTTCCTGGCGCTGCTCGCGGTCATCCTGCTCTGCATCGCCGCGGCGTACGGCCTGGTCGCGGCCGGTCTGCACCCGGCGATCGCCTTCCTGATCGTGGCCGGTGCCTTCCTGCTGATCGGCGCGATCCTGGTCCTGATCGGGATCCGGATGCTGAAGAGCGCGAAGGGCCCGGAGCGGACGATCGAGACCTCGAAGGAGTCCGTCGAGGCGCTGAAATCGATTGGCAAGGGCAACGAGGAGCACGCCGCCCTGCCGGACTCAGGCGTCCGGAGCTGAGCCCGGCGGGAGTCGTCGACCTGCTGGTCGACGGCCCCTGGTCGCATTCGCTGGTCGCGGCCAACGGGGCCCGGTTCCACGTCGCGGAGTGCGGTGCGGCGGACGATCCGCTCGTCCTGTTCCTGCACGGTTTCCCGGAATTCTGGTGGGCCTGGCGGCATCAGTTGCCGGTCGTCGCCGCGGCCGGGTACCGCGCGGTCGCGATGGATCTGCGGGGGTACGGTGCGAGCGACAAGACCCCGCGCGGGTACGACCCGTACACCGCCGCCGCTGACGTATCCGGCGTGATCCGGTCACTCGGCGCCTCCGACGCGGTGGTGGTCGGGCATGGGTGGGGCGGCTTCATCGGGTGGTCGGCCGCCGTACTGGCGCCGCGGCAGGTCCGCGCCCTGGCGGCGGTGTCCGCGCCGCATCCGCTGCTGCTGACGCGGTCGGGTCAGCGGAAGGCGGTGACGCGGACCGCCTGGTTTCAGCTGCCGATCCTCCCGGAGCGGCGGTTGCTCGCACACGACGGCATCCACATCGAGCGCCTGCTCCGGGCCTGGGCCGCGCCGGGCGGCAGCTTCCCTGATGCGGAGGCATCCCGCCGGTACCGGGCCGCGTTGCAGGTCTGGCCGGCGCCGCATTGCGCGCTTGAGTACCACCGCTGGTTCGCGCGGTCCCGATTCCGGCCGGACGGACGGAAGTTCACCGCTCAACTGCGTACGCCGGTCGCCGTGCCTGTTCTGCAACTGCAAGGCGCCCAGGACCCGGCCATCTCCCCCACCGCGACCACGCCCCCGGAGCTGGTCGCGGCGCCGCTGCGGCACGAGCTGATCAGGCCGGCCGGCCACTTCCCGCACGAGGAGGCGCCGGACCTGTTCAACACTTTGCTCGTGGCCTGGGTCCGCTCGTTGGCGGCGTGAGACAGGGCAGTGACCCGATACCACCGACCACCTGCCAGGTACCGTCGATCCGCTGCAGGGTGTACGTCCCGGACACGGAGACGCCGCAGTTGTTGCGCAACGTGACGCGGACGTCCCGGCGGCTACCCCGCGTGATCACCGCACCGACCGTCACTGTGGCGACTTCGCCCGCGGCGCAGCGCGGTGCGGGTGAGTCGTCCCAGCGAACCCCCGCTCCGATCGGGCGCAAGGCTCGCTCGATCAGCGCCCGGTCGTCCGTGCTGAAAACCGTCCTGGGTGGCGGCCAGACCCGTTGTCCGGGGCCTGGGCTGGAGTAGCGGATCGTGGCCTGCGCGCTGAACACTGCCCCCTCGGCCAGCACCTGCACCGCCTCCCAGCCACCCGGGCGGGTTTGGATGTTTCGGGCCACTGTCGCGATCGCCGCGCCCCAGATGAGGCCGTTCTCGTCGAACGGCGTTTGCGCGGTGTCCGGCCCGGCGGTATCCGGCCGGGCGGCCGGGTCGTGCCGGCGCGTACCGTCGGCTGCGACCAGGACGCCGGCGATGACCGCGAGGACGGCGGCCGCGGCCAGCAGGGCCGGTAACACCCGATGCCGCCGCTTGGTTGCCATTGGCAAGCTGTCGGCCAGATCCTCCTTGTCCGCAAAGGTTTCGCGGAGCAGCTCGCCGAGCTCTTCGTCGGTCAGCTTGGGCATCTCAATCCTCCTCTGCCAGGTTGTCGCGAAGCGTTGCCAGAGCGCGGGCGGCGTTCGAACGGACCGTGCCCGGCGCGACGCCGAGTACCTTCGCGATCTCGTCGTCCGGCAGGTCCTCGTAGTAGCGCAGCACCAGGACGGCGCGCTGCTTGTTCGGGAGCCGGGCGAGCAGCCGCCAGGTGGCGTCGCGCTGGGCCTGGCGGGCACCGATGTCCTCGTCAGCCGGGGCGTCGACCGGCTCGGCAAGGGGTACCTCGCTGTTCTTCAGCAGGCGGCGCCAACCGAGGAACTCGTTCACCACCATGGTCCGCAGGTACGCCTCAGGGTGCTCCAGTGCGCCGATCCGGTCCCACTTCCGGTGAGCCCGGGCCAGCACGCTCTGCACCAGGTCCTCGGCCGTGTGCAGGCTCCCGGAGAGCATCACTCCGAGGCGGATCAGGCGTCGCTCGTACGCCCGCACCACCTCCTCGAACGAGACCGGTTCCGTCGCCACCACCACGTACCTCCAATGCGGCGACGGGCGCGATCTGCTGCATCCGCGGGCAGTGTTTCTCAGGTTTCTCGCAGGTGGTTCGCTCAGGTGGTTCGCTCAGGTGCAGGATTGGGTGGAGACGTCCTGGGTCGCGGTCGTGCCGGCCTTTGCGTCGGCGGCGACCTGTTGCGCGGTCAGTACGTACCCGGTGCGGTTGTCTTCGACAGAGGCGGCGAAGACAACCCCGTACACAGCGCCCTTGGCCGACAGCAACGGGCCGCCGGAGTTGCCGGGGCGGACCGACGCCCAGATCGAGAACGCCTCGCGGGTGACCGTCTTGTCGCCGTAGATGTCGGGGCCGCGGAGACGTTCCTCGGAGCGAATCCGGGCCGCCTCGGCGTCGAACGGGCCGTTCTCCGGGTAGCCGAGCACGACCGCCGGGTCGTCCGCCTTACCGGTCAGGTCGAAGTTCAGTGGCTTCTCGTTCAGGTTTTTCACGTACAGCACCGCGATGTCCGTTTCCGGATCGAAGACGACCACCTTCGCGTCGTACTTCCGCCCGTTCACCTCGACCTGCGGCGAACTCACGCCGGCGACGACATGCGCGTTCGTCATCACGCGCTGCGGTGCGTACACGAACCCGCTGCCCTCGAGACCGCGGGAGCAGCTGGCGATGCCGGTCACCTTCGCGATCCGGGTGTACGCCTCCCGGACCGACGCCTGCCGCGCGATCGCACTGTCCGGCGGCTGGGTCTCGCGGATGCGCTCCGGGACGAACGGGTCCAGGAACCGGGGGAACAGATCGGTGTTGACCACGTCGTTGAACGACTGCAGCGCCCGGTCGGCACTGCTCGGCAGCACCTGATCGACCTTCGCCAGCACCTCGGAGCCGCGGACCGCTGCCGTCACGTTCGGGATCCGGGCACCGCTCACCGCGACACCGAGCACCCAGGCGACGATCAGCACCGACGCGGCCGCCAGCGCGGCGCCACCGAGCGCGTCCAGGAAGCGCAGCGGCCGCCAGGACAGCTTGTCCCGGATGCGGGCCCCGATGACGGCGCCCAGCGCCCGACCGCCGGCGGCCAGCAGCACCACCGCCACCAGCGCGACGAAGGACACCGTCACGCTCGGTGAGAAGTGTTCAAGCCCCTTGGGGGCACCCCAGACGCCGACCGCGGCACCGGCGAGCAGACCGATGGTGGCGCAGGCGCCGACCACGAAGCCCTCGACGTACCCGGAGATCGCCACCAGCACTGCCGCGCTCAGCACCACCCAGTCGAGCCAGTTCACTCGGCACCTTCCGACGCTATCCCTGTTGACCGGCCGAGATCGTGCTCGATGGCGGTCATCCGCCGCACGTCCTCCGGCCGGCGGCCCTCGCTTCGCCAGGCCGCCTCGACCAGCCGGTCGGGCAACGGTACGACGTTCGAGGGGCTCCAGTCTCGGTGCCATCCGCCGAGCAGCAGCAATTTGTCGAGCAGCCCGGCGGTGAACCCCCAGATGTAGAGGTCACCGATGGTGAACGCCGGGCCGGTGAAGCCGGACGGGTGCAGGCAGCTGATCCGGTTCGCCGGGTCGGCCAGCGCGCTGATCGGCACCTCGTGCACCGAGGCGACCTCGGCCGGGTCGACCACCGCGACCGGCGACGGCTCCCGCCACCAGGCCAGCACCGGCGACACGCCGAAGTTGCTCACCGGCACCCAGAGCGCCGGCCAGATCCCGAACGGGACCACGCCGCGCGGGTCCAGCCCGGTCTCCTCCTCGGCCTCCCGGAGCGCGGTCCGGACCAGGCCGTCGTCGCCGGTCCCGTCCTCCGGGTCCACGCCGCCGCCGGGAAAGGCCATCTGCCCGGCGTGCTTGCGCAGCGTCCAGGACCGCTCGGTGAGCAGTACCTCCGGGCCGTCGTTGCCGTCAGCAAGCAGGATCAGGACGGCTGATTTGCGGACGGAGGGGTCGTCCGGCGGGAGGAATCTGGACAGCTCGCGCGGATCCACATCGTCCGAAGCCTTGGCCAGCGGGCGCAACCAGTCGGGGATGCCGACGTCTCCGAAGATCATGGCGTGATCCCGAGTTTGTCCTCGACCAGTTGGTTCAGCTGGTTTTGGGAGGTGAGTACGCCGCGGTGTACGTACGCGATCGCGCCGCTGGAGTCGACGAAGGCGGTCAGGGGTGGGCCGCCTACCTTGAGCGCCTTCTGGATCGCCTTGTCCTGGTCGGCGACATGCGGGTACGTGAGGCCCTCGTCGGCGGCGAACTTCACGGCGAGCTCCGGGCGCGGGTCGTCGTAGTCGATGCCGAGCATGGTCACCTTGGCGGACTTCGCGAGGGTCGCCAGGTAGGGCGCTTCGTCGCGGCAGGGGCCGCACCATTGCGCCCAGACGTTGATGACGAGGGGGCCGCGGAGGTCCGCGAGGCGGATGTCGGGGCCGGCGCCGAGACACGGGAGAGAGATGTCCGGCAGCCCGTTCCCGACCGGCGGCTTCGAGGGGGTCGCCGGACAGCCAGCCAACTTGTCCGCCCCGGGAACCACACTCCGCCCGGACGACGGCTGCCCAGCCGACGGCTGCCCGGCTGATTGGCTTGACTGGCCGTGCGCGCTGGCCCGACCATCAGCTTCCTCCGACCCACACGCCGCCAAGCACAGCGTCAACACCACCACACCCACTGCCGCGAAGAGCAGTCGGCCGCGGCTGGTACCGGATCGGCGTGGAAGGGTCACCGGACCTCCCGGACCGAGCGCACGCCCACACCAGCTGCTGCAAAGGGCAGGCGGCTCGGCGTACCGGATCGGGGGTGTGGGCTCATGCGGGGGCCTTCACCAGCTTTGCGGCTGCTTCCGGGTCGGTGGGGCCGGCGCCGTATGACGGGCACCACTGGGCGATCGGGCAGGCGCCGCAGGCCGGCTTCTTCGCGTGGCAGCGGCGGCGGCCGTGGAAGATCAGCCGGTGCGACAGCATCGTCCAGTCCTTCTTCGGGAACAGGTCGCCGATGAGGTGCTCGACCTTTACCGGGTCCTCCTCGGCGGTCCACCCGAACCGCCGGACCAGCCGCCCGAAGTGCGTGTCGACCGTGATCCCGGGCACATCGAAGGCGTTCCCGAGTACGACATTGGCCGTCTTCCGCCCGGTACCAGGCAGCTTGACCAGCGCCTCCAGCTTGTTCGGCACGACCCCGTCGTACTCGTCCACCAGCGCCTGGCCCAGCTTGATCACGCTGTTCGTCTTCGCGCGGAAGAAGCCGGTCGGCTTCAGGATCGTCTCCATCTCGTCCCGGTCGGCCTCCGCGTACGCGCTCGCGGTCGGGTACTTGGCGAAGAGCGTCGGTGTGACCTTGTTGACCGTGACATCGGTGGTCTGGGCGGACAGAATGGTCGCCACCAGCAGCTCCAGCGGCGTCCGGAAATCCAGCTCGCAGTGCGCGTCCGGGTAGGTCTCGGTGAGCACCTTGTGCATTTTCCGGGCCCGGCGGACCAGCTGGGTGTGGGTCTCGTCGACGTACACCGGGGCCTTGCGGGGGAGCTTGAGCGGGACCACGGGGAGGGGGTCCGCGACACGCGGGGATGGCATGGAGGCAAGCCTACGTGGCGGTGCCGACACCTGAGGGGCTACGGTTTTGTGGCGACCGGGTGTACACATATCGGTCGACGGACGTGGCTGATCCCACGTCCGGAGTCGTGGTCGAAGGTCCTAGGAGGCCCAACGTGGATGCCGCAGTGCTCCGACAGGCACCGCTGTTCAGTCAGCTCGACGACGAGGCGGCCGACGCGCTGGCCGCGTCGATGACCGAGAGCCGGCTGCGCCGCGGCCAGGTGCTGTTCCACGAGGGCGACTCGGGCGACCGGCTGTTCATCGTCACCGAGGGCAAGGTCAAGCTCGGCCGCACCTCCGCCGACGGCCGGGAGAACCTGATCGCCGTGCTCGGCCCGGGCCAGATGTTCGGCGAGCTGTCCCTGTTCGACCCCGGACCGCGCTCCGCGACCGTCACCGCCGTCACCGACGCGTCGATGATGTCGCTCACCCACGACGAGCTGCTCCGCTGGCTCGAGGGCCGCCCCGCGGTCGCCCGCGGCCTGCTCCTGCAGCTCGCGTCCCGGCTCCGCAAGGTCTCCGACGTGGTCGCCGACCTGGTCTTCTCCGACGTACCCGGCCGGGTCGCCAAGGCCCTCCTGGACCTCGCCAGCCGCTTCGGCCGCACCGCCGACGACGGCGTCCACGTCCACCACGACCTGACCCAGGAGGAGCTCGCCCAACTCGTCGGCGCCTCCCGCGAAACCGTCAACAAGGCCCTCGCCGACTTCGCCTCCCGCGGCTGGGTCCGCCTCGAACCCCGCTCGGTCGTCCTCCTCGACGTAGACCGCCTCCAACGCCGAGCCCGCTGACCACCCGCCCCCCTCTGCCCAAGCCGGCTACCCCGCGGACCCAGCACGCGCCGCACCACGCCGCACCGCGCCGTACGCGCGGCACCGCGCCGACCCCGGCGAACCCGCACCCCTCCCTCCGCCCAAGCCGGCTGCCCCGCGGACCCAGCACGCGCCGCACCGCGCCGTACCACGCCGACCCCGGCGGACCCGCTCCGCCCGGCGCACCACGCCGACCCCGGCGTCCCCGCTCCGGCCCGGCCTAGCACGCCGACCCAGCGGACCCCGCCCACCTCGCGGACCCCTCCCCCGGACCCCTCCCCCGGGGCAAACCCTCCATCTCAGGGGCCAGCCCCTCAACGGGAGGGTTGCCCCCCGAGAATTTGAGGGGCCAACCCTCCACCTCAGGGGGCAAGCACCTGGGAATCAGGCGCGGCGAAGGCCTGAGCGCATCCCGATCAGACCGTGGGTGTGCATCAGGACCTCAGGTCAGCGTCGTCGACTGGATGATCACGCAGTACGGCATCAGCGGTGACGACCGCGGTTTCGAAGGGCGACGCCAGTTCGAACCACGCCCGCGGCACAGTCGTGACGGGCCATCCAACGGGCGGGGTTCAGTGGTTCAGGTGGTCCAGTTGGGCTCGGACTGAGCGTTCGGCGGCGGGCCAGAGGGATTTGTCTACGTCGGCGTAGACGTGGGCGACGATTGCCTCGGGGGTGGTGTGGCCGGCGGCCAGGGCGTCGCGGACCTGGGTCAGGCGTTCCTGGCGGTGGTTCAGGTAGTAGGTGAGGACGGCGCTGGGGTCGTCGATCACGGGGCCATGGCCGGGGAGTAGGCGGGCGACACCGGCTGGGGAGTCGGCGAAGGCGCGGAGGTGCTCCAGGGAATTCAGGTACGGGCCCAGGGCACCATCTGGGTACGCGACCACCGACGTACCGCGGCCGAGGACCGTGTCGCCGGTCAGCAGCGAACCGTCCTGGGGCAGCCAGAAGCAGACCGAGTCGAGGGTGTGACCGGGCGTGGGCAGTACTTCGACCCGGAGGCCCTCGACGGTGATCACGTCACCTTCGGACAGGCCGTGCGCGTGGTCGGTCGGGATGCGAAAAGCAGGATCGACGGCGCGTACGCCACAACCGGCCTGGTTGGCGAACCAGGCGGCGCCCTCGGAGTGATCCGGGTGATTGTGGGTCAGCAGGACGACCGCGACCTGGCCGGCTTCGCCGAGGACCGCGCGCAGGTGGTCCTCCAGCATCGGGCCGGGATCGACGACCACCGACTGCTCCGCACCGGGTGCGCGCAGAATCCAGGTGTTGGTTCCGTCCAGGGTCATCGGGCCGGGGTTGGCGGCGAGGACCAGGGTGGCGTAGTCGGTGACTTTCATGTGGTCTCCAGATAGGCCTGGTCGCCGTCGACACGCACAGTCGGCATGATCGCCCGGATCGTCCGCTCGCCGACTGCATCCAGTACGGCGGCCACGTCGGCGTACTGCGAGAGGTCGTGACAGCAGATGTACGTCGGCGGCAGCATGAGTACTTCGCCCGCGTCGACGGCCGCGACTGCTTCCGCCGGGCGAATCCAGGTGACCTGGTCGGATTCGCTCGTCACGTCGCGGGTGATCTGGCCGGCCGGGAGCGCGGCGACGAAGAACGCTGTGTCGTACCGCTTGGGCTCGAATTCCGGGGTGATCCAGTGCGCCCACGGGCCGAGCAGGTCGGCGCGCAGGACCAGGCCGCGGCGGTGCAGGAATTCCGAGAAGCCGAGTTCGCGGGACTCCAGGGCGACTCGGTCCGCTTCCCAGTCGTCGCCGGTGGTGTCGTCGACGATCGAGTCGGGCGACGGGCCGGCCAGGAGGACGCCGGATTCCTCGAAGGTTTCGCGGACGGCGGCAGCGACGTACGCGGCGGCGGTCGCGGCGGAGCAACCGAGCCGGCCGGCGAACCACTCCGGCGAGGGGCCGGACCAGGAGTCGGCGACCGTCGAGTCGGTCGGGTCGACCCGGCCGCCGGGGAAGACAGTCATCCCTGCAGCAAAAGCCATCGTCCGCTGGCGCCGAAGCAGATAAACCTCCAGCCCCGAGTGCACACCCGCCGGATCAACCGGGGCAGGCGGGGTCGCCGCCCCGGGCGGTGGGGTGGGCGCGGGCGGTGGCGTGGGCGCGGTCGGCGTGGTCGGCGTGGTCGGCGTGGTCGGCGTGGTCGGCGGGTTGCGGAGGAGGATGACGGTTGCGGCGGGGTGGGGTGGTGTGGGGGTGCGGGAGCCTTGGGCGTACTCGAGGGCTACTTCGGCCATGCGGCCGGTCATCAGCTCGGACGTCAGATCCCGCACCGTGTCACACCTTCCGCGCCGCCACCCGGGTGGGCGGTCAGCCGACCTCGACGATCAGTTCAATCTCTACGGGGGCGTCCAGCGGCAGCACCGGTACGCCGACCGCGCTGCGCGCGTGCTGCCCCGCGTCGCCGAAGACCTGCCCGAACAGTTCGGACGCACCGTTGGCGACCTGCGGCTGACCGGTGAAGTCGGCGGTGGACGCGATGAACGCGACCGCCTTCACGATCCGCTTCACCTTCGCCAGGTCGCCGATTTCGGCCTTGACCGCGGCCAGTGCGTTCAGCGCGCACTGCTGGGCGCATTCGCTCGCGACCTCGGCGGTGACGGCGTCGCCGACCTTGCCGCTGGCGATCAGCGCGCCCTCACGCAGCGGCAGCTGACCGGACGTGTACACCAGGTCACCGGTGCGGACCGCCGGGACGTACGCGGCGACCGGCTTGGCCACCTCGGGCAGCTTCAGGCCGAGCTCGGCCAGCTTCTCTTCCGGGTGGCTCACTTGTCCTCGATCTCTCGCTTGAAGTAGGCGACCAGGTTCTCCGGGTTCATGCCCGGGACGATCTGGACCAGCTCCCAGCCGTCCTGGCCGAAGTTGTCCAGGATCTCCTTGGTCGAGTGGACCAGCAACGGCGCGGTGAAGTACTCGAACTTCTTCATAACAGGGGACTGTACCGATTCCTCCCCCACCCCACCGCCCCGGTCAGGAACGCTGTGTTGCAGGCCACGTCCTACCCTGGGACGTATGGCGCGACTGCACGTGGTCACCGGTAAGGGTGGCACCGGGAAGACCACTGTCGCGGCGGCGATGGCGCTCGCACTGGCGGAGCAGGGCAAGCGGGTGCTGCTCTGCGAGGTCGAAGGGCGCCAGGGGCTGGCCCAGTTGTTCGACGTTCCGCCCCTCCCGTACGTCGAGCGCCGGATCGCGCAAGGCCCCGGCGGCGGCGAGGTGTACGCGCTGGCGGTGGACGCCGAGGCGGCCCTGCTGGAGTATCTCGACATGTACTACCACCTCGGCCGCGCCGGGAAGGCACTGGAGAAAGTCGGTGCGATCGACTTCGTCACCACGATCGCACCGGGCCTGCGCGACGTACTGCTCACCGGCAAGGTGTACGAGGCGACGCGCCGCAAAGCACACGGCAAACTCGCGTACGACGCGGTGGTGCTCGATGCGCCGCCGACCGGCCGGATCGCACCGTTCTTGAACGTGAACCACGAAGTGGCCGGCCTCGCGAAGGTCGGACCGATCCGCAATCAGGCGGACGCGATCATGGGCATGCTCCGCTCGGACGTGACCCGGATTCACCTGGTCACGCTGCTCGAGGAGATGCCGGTGCAGGAGACGCTGGACGCGGTCGAGCAACTGGAGACGCTGGACCTGCGGATCGGGTCGATCGTGGTGAACATGGTCCGGAACAGTCCGCTCGACGACGACGCGCTCGCCCTTGCGGTGAAGGAAAAACTGCCCGCCGCGGAGCTGACCCGGGGACTGAAGGCGGCCGGGCTGACGATCGGCGACGACCTGGTACGGACGCTTGCCACCGAAGCACACGACCACGCGATCCGGGTCGGGCTGGAACGCGAGAACCGCGACCGAATCGATGCCCTGGGCAAGAAAGTCACCGAGCTGGAACTCCAGCCCGAAGGCATCGACCACGGCGCACTGATCGACCTGGCAGAGGAGTTCCGGGCATGAGCACGCACCCCCGTGGAACCGACTGGGCGAACGGACGGAGTCGAGCAGGCGGGGAGCTCGGGTGGTGAGCGGGCTCGATCTGGACGCGTTGATCGACGACCCGTCCACCCGGATTGTGATCACCTGTGGTGCTGGTGGCGTCGGTAAGACGACGACGGCGGCGGCGCTGGGATTGCGGGCGGCGGAGCGGGGGCGGAAGGTCGTCGTGCTCACGATCGACCCGGCGCGCCGGCTGGCGCAGTCGCTGGGGCTGACCGAGCTGGACAACACCCCGCGGGCGGTGGCCGAGGTGAACGCGGCGAACGGCGGCCGGCTGGACGCGATGATGCTCGACATGAAGCGGACGTTCGACGACGTCGTACTGCAGCATGCGACGCCGGAGAAGGCCGAACAGATCCTGGCGAATCCGTTCTACCAGGCGCTGTCGTCGTCGTTCGCGGGCACGCAGGAGTACATGGCGATGGAGAAGCTCGGGCAACTGCACAAGCAGGCCGAGCAGACCGGCGACTGGGATCTGATCATCGTCGACACTCCCCCGTCCCGCTCCGCGCTGGACTTCCTGGATGCGCCGGAGCGGCTCGCGTCGCTGCTGGAGGGCCGTTTCCTCCGGTTGCTGCTGGCGCCGGCGCGCGGTCCGTTCAAGCTGATGTCGGCCGGGGTGAACATGGCGATGTCCGTACTGAACAAGGTGCTCGGCGCGCAGGTACTGACCGACGTACAGACCTTTGTGGCGGCGTTCGACACGCTCTTCGGCGGGTTCAGGCAGCGGGCCGAGCAGACTGTGG
The DNA here is from genome assembly GCF_039531045.1 of Kribbella hippodromi. Classification (NCBI taxonomy): domain Bacteria; kingdom Bacillati; phylum Actinomycetota; class Actinomycetes; order Propionibacteriales; family Kribbellaceae; genus Kribbella; species Kribbella hippodromi. The sequence goes on from NZ_BAAAPH010000018.1 coordinate 170,080, forward strand.
CGCTGCTTCGGGAACCGCATACCGCGTTCCTCGTCGTGGCCGCGCCGCAGAACGACGCGTTGCGCGAGGCGTCGTACTTCGCCGAGCGGCTGCGCGCGGAGGGAATGCCGCTGGCCGGCGTCGTGCTGAACCGGGTGACGAACACGCAGGCTCCCGAGCTGTCGGCGGAGCGGTCACTCGCCGCGGCCGAGAAGCTCGAGGAAGCGGACAAGTCTCCGTTGACGGCCGCGGTGCTGCGGTTGCACGCGGACAAGATGCAGCAGGTCGTCGGCGACCACAAGCGAGCCGAACGGTTCCGCCGCGGCCACCGCTCGATCAAGACGGTCGAGGTCCCCGCCCTCGCCGACGACGTCCACGACCTCACCGGCCTCCGCGAAATCGGCGCCCTGCTCACTGTGTGATTGAGAGCCCGGAGCCGAGTCTCAGGCGTCGCTCAATTGAGTGATCGCGATGGGTACCGCACTCATGAGCCACGGTTCATGAGCGGAGTACTCGACCGAAGGCTCCTCCCACGTAAATCCGTTCTGTTTGAAGAATTCGATTCGGCTACTACGCCCGTTGTCCGCCTCATCAGGCTGAAGAACGATTGCCGCACTCGAACGAGCTGCCGCCTCCCGAGCGAACTCTCGAAGTAGCGCTGCACCAACTCCATTTCCACGTCGCTCCGGCACAACGTAAATGAACGGCACGTAGGATCCCAACGCTTCGGTAGGCAACTCGGCGTACCGAGCCATGAGCCCCCAGTTAGAAAATTCGTGGTGCCCTTCCAGGAATCCGAGCAACTGCTCTCCCTCCGCGGCGACGAGGTACTTGTCCGGTTTGAGGCGGTCTAACCGCGTAAGCAATCCGCTCTTCCAATCTTCAAGCTGCTCTGCCACCCACTGCAGCTCCGCTGGGCGGACAGCTCGTATGTCAATCATTGCAGGAGCCTCCCATGTGCCCGTCGCGATGACCTGAAGCCGAGGCATCCCTCAGGTTCCGTTCACCGTGAGCGAACGCTCCGGGGCCTGGGAATTACTTGCTTACACCTGTGGTTGAGCCTGTCAGACTCAATCTTGAAAAGGGTGTGACAGCGTGACCGATACGTTGAATCTTCCTGTCCTGCCGTTGGACGACGCGGTGGTCCTGCCGGGGATGGTCGTGCCGGTCCGGCTCGCTGACAGCGAGGCCCGGGCGGCGATCGATGCCGCGCAGGCCGCGGGTCACGACCAGGTCCTCCTGGTGCCGCGGCTGGACGGAAAATATGCGAAGGCCGGAACGCTCGGCGAGATCGAGCAGATCGGCCGGCTGCCGGGCGGTGCCCAGGCGGCCGTGATCCGGGGTACCCAGCGGGTCCGGATCGGCGCCGGGACCACCGGACCGGGGGCAGCGCTCTGGGTGGGCGCGACGGTGATGCACGAGATCACCGACGACCGCTCCGCCGAGCTGGCCCGTGAGTACAAGACTCTGACCACCTCCGTGCTGCAACGTCGCGGCGCGTACCAGGTGATCGATTCGATCAAGCAGGTCGACGACCCGGCGGAGCTGTCCGACCTGGCCGGCTACGCGTCGTACCTGACCAACGAGCAGAAGTCCTGGCTGGCCGAGAACGCCAATGTGTCCGAGCGGCTGGAGAAGCTGATCGGCTGGGTGAAGGACCACCTCGCCGAGCTCGAGGTCTCCGAGACGATCCAGAAGGACGTCCAGGAGGGCATGGAGAAGCAGCAGCGCGAGTTCCTGCTGCGCCAGCAGATGGCGGCGATCCGCAAGGAGCTGGCCGAGCTGGACGGCAAGGCCGAGTCCGAGGAAGAGGACTACCGGGCCCGCGTCGAGGCGGCCGATCTGCCGGAGCACGTCGCGAAGGCGGCGCTGGCGGAGGTCGACAAGCTGGAGCGGACCGCCGAGCAGTCCCCCGAGGTCGGCTGGATCCGGACCTGGCTGGACACCGTGCTCGAACTGCCCTGGAACGATCGCACCGAGGACAGCTACGACATCCGCGAGGCGCGGGCCGTACTGGACGCGGATCACGCCGGGCTGGACGATGTGAAACAGCGCATCACCGAGTACTTGGCCGTTCGGCGTCGTCGTGCGGCCCGTGGCCTGGGGGTCGTCGGCGGTCGCCGCAGTGGGGCCGTACTCGCGCTGGTCGGCCCGCCTGGGGTCGGCAAGACGTCGCTGGGTGAATCCGTGGCGCGGGCGATGGGACGGAAGTTCGTCCGGGTCGCGCTCGGTGGAGTCCGGGACGAGGCCGAGATCCGCGGTCACCGGCGTACGTACGTCGGCGCGCTTCCGGGCCGGATCGTCCGGGCCATCACGGAGGCCGGTTCGATGAACCCGGTCGTGCTGCTGGACGAGATCGACAAGGTCGGCGCGGACTACCGGGGCGACCCGACCGCGGCGCTGCTGGAGGTGCTCGACCCGGCGCAGAACCACACCTTCCGGGACCACTACCTGGAGGTCGAGCTGGACCTGTCCGACGTGGTCTTCCTGGCCACGGCGAACGTTCTGGATTCCATCCCGGGGCCGTTGCTGGACCGGATGGAGCTGGTGCAGCTGGACGGGTACACCGAGGACGAGAAGGTCACCATCGCCCGTGACCACCTGCTCCCGCGTCAGCTGGAGCGGGCGGGCCTGACGGCGGACGAAGTAACCATCCAGGATTCGGCGCTGCGGGTGCTCGCGGGTGAGTACACCCGGGAGGCCGGTGTCCGGCAGCTCGAGCGCTCGATCGCCCGCGTACTGCGGAAGGTCACCGCTCAGCTGGCGCTGGGTGAAGAGCTGGGTGCCCTGACGGTCGGCTCTGGTGAGCTGAAGAAGTACCTGGGGTCGCCGAAGTTCACACCGGAGTCAGCGGAGCGTACGGCGCTACCGGGCGTGGCGACCGGTCTTGCCGTCACGGGTGCTGGTGGTGACGTGCTCTTCGTCGAGGCATCGCTGGCGGACAAGGAGACCGGCCCGACCGGAGTCACGTTGACCGGACAGCTCGGTGACGTGATGAAGGAGTCGGCGCAGATCGCCCTGTCGTACCTGCGTTCGCACGGCGCGGAGCTGGGTCTGCCGGTCGGTGATCTGGCCGAACGGAACGCCCACATCCACGTACCGGCCGGAGCTGTCCCGAAGGATGGACCATCGGCCGGTGTGACGATGACAACGGCGCTGGCGTCGCTGCTGTCCGGGCGGCCGGTCCGTTCGGAGGTCGCGATGACCGGTGAGGTGTCGCTGACCGGCCGGGTGCTCCCGATCGGTGGCGTGAAGCAGAAGCTGCTCGCGGCGCACCGGGCCGGCCTGACCACGATCCTGATCCCGAAGCGGAACGAGCCGGACCTGGAGGACGTACCCGCCTCCGTACTGGCCGAGCTGACCGTGCATCCGGTGAGCGACGTCCGCGAAGTGCTCGATCTGGCACTCGAACCGGCCGAGCTCGCGGCACACCAGTACGCCGCCTGAGGTAGCTGGACGACAAGCCCGCGCGACACGCGCGGGCTTATCGTCCTTTCGGATGAATCCTGTCCAGCTAGTGTGACTGAACTCATAGTCGTCGCCGTAACCCAAACGGCGCATCCCGTAGTCTCTATAACCATGCGCGTGCGGGAGAAAGGCGACCGGGGAGTCGTCCAATCGGTGGTTCTGTTCCTTGGGGTGAGCGTGCTGTCGGGGGCTCTGGCCGCCGGTCTCGCCATCCCGTTCGCCGGCCTCGCCGGCTTCACCACCCAGAAAACCTCCGAGACGCTGCAGGATCTGCCGCAGCAGTTCGACGAGGTCCCGCTGAAGCAGAAGAGTCAGATCTTCGCCGCCGACGGCACGCTGATCGCGACGCTGGCCGAGCAGAACCGGGTCCCGGTCAAGCTCAGCCAGGTCGCGCCGATCATGCAGAAGGCGATCGTCGCGATCGAGGACGACCGGTTCTACGAGCACGGCGCGCTGGACATGAAGGGCACGCTCCGCGCGCTGCTGCAGAACCAGTCGTCGGGGTCGGTGCAGCAGGGTGGTTCGAGCATCACCCAGCAGTACGTGAAGATCAGCCTGGTCGAGAAGGCGAAGACGCCCGAAGAAGTCGCCGCGGCGACCGCCGACACGTACCAGCGCAAGGTCGCCGAGCTGCGGTACGCGGTGGCGGTCGAGAAGCAGTACTCGAAGAACGAGATCCTGGAGAAGTACCTCAACCTCGCCAACTTCGGCGACGGCGCCTGGGGCATCCAGCAGGCCGCGCAGCACTACTTCTCGGTGAACGCCTCCCAGCTCACCCTCGCCCAGGCCGCGATGCTGGCCGGCCTGGTGAAGAACCCCACCGGCTACGACCCCACCAACAACGCCAAACGCGCCAAGGACCGCCGCGACGTAGTCATCCGCCGCATGCTCGAACTCAAGGTCATCTCCCTCTCCCAGGCCAACTCGGCCCTCAAGACCCCGGTCATCGACCCAGCCAAGGTCCGCCCCAACAAACTAGGCTGCGCCAACGGCCCATACCCCTTCTACTGCGAGTACGTGGTTTCGGAGCTCGAGAACAACCCGGCCTTCGGCAAAAGCAAGACCGAACGCTCGAACTACCTGAAGACCGCCGGCCTGACGATCCGTACGTCCCTGGATCCCAAGATCCAGGCTGCCGCCCAGCGCTCGATCGACACTCACTCGAAGCCGACCGACCAAGCCGTCGCCGCGGTGACGATCGTCGAACCGGGCACCGGCATCGTGAAGGCGATGGCACAAAGCCGCCAGTACGGCAACAAGCGCGGGCAGACCGCCTACAACTACAACGTGGGCAAGAGCTACGCCGGTGGTTACGGCGGCTACCAGATCGGCTCGACGATGAAGGCCTTCACGATCGCAGCAGCGATCGAGAAAGGCTTCCCGCTGAACTACAAGATCAAAGCGCCCGACACCATCGACCTGCGGGACACCAAGTTCCAGACCTGCAACGGGACGACCCGCGACCCGTCGTACCAGCCGAGCAACTCGACCAAGAACGTGCCCGAGCCGACCATGATCCAGGCGGCGCAGAAGTCGACCAACACCTACTTCCTGCTGCTGTCGCAGCAGACCGGCTTGTGCCCGATCGCCAAGCTCGCCGCCAAGCTCGGCCTGTACAACGCCCAATCGGGCGAGCCGCTACAGCAGGTCGCGTCGATGACCCTCGGCATCGACTACGTGACCCCCGTGCAGTTGAGCGCGGCATACGCAGCCTTCGCAGCGCGGGGCATGTACTGCACGCCGTGGCTGATCACCTCCGTCAAGGACTCGGCCGGCAAGTCGATGCCGACCCGCGGCGCGGACTGCAAGCAGGCAATGGCTCCAGAGGTCGCCGATGGCGTCAACGCCGTGCTGCACCAGGTGATGGAGCCGGGCGGAACCGGCCAGCACCTGAAGTTCGGTAACAGCGATTTGGCCGGCAAGACCGGAACCATCCAGAAGGCCAAGGCTGTCTGGTACGCCGGCTACTCGTCGAAGCTTGCTGCCGCGGCGGTCGTGGCCGACGCCTCTCCGCCGTACGCGCCACTGATCGGGCAGACGCTGAACGGCGAGAAGATGCGGGACGCGTCGGGTTCCGGGACCGCCGGACCGATCTGGGAGACCGCTATGCAGGGCGCCCTCAAGGGGTACCCGACCACGCGCTTCACCGCACCGAGCTCGACCGTCTCCCGCGGCAATGTGAAGGACCTGCCGTTCGTGAACGGCATGAACCCCGACGACGCGTCGAACAAGCTCAAGCAGGCCGGCTTCCAGGTGACAGTCGCCTCCGGCACAGTGAACTCCGAAGAGGCGGCCGGCACCGTCGCGTACACCGATCCCCGTCAGCGCGACGGCGCCCCCGACGGTTCGCTCGTCACCATCTACATCTCCAACGGCAACAAACAGGGTCAGCCGCAAAACTCCACCAAACCCCCTGGCGGTAACGGCAACGGCAACGGCCGTGGCCGCGGCCACGGCTAAACGCGGTGGGCCTCATCCGACGAGGATGAGGCCCACTGTCGTTTCGTCAGCGGAAGACCCAAGGGGTGTACCAGGTGTTGTACCCAGGCCCTTCGTCATCGATCGCCCGGAAGTACCAACCTTTCGGGAACATGTTCGTCCATTCGGACTTCTCTCCCGGACAGAACTGCTGCGTCAGCCTTCCCTGCACGATCAGGTTGCTGCGCGCCCGCTCAAGCGACACGGTGTGGCAGGGATAGCCGATGGTGGGTGCAGCGAACGAAATCGCCCAAACCGCCTGACAGGCCGGCGAATAGTAGACATAGGTGTAGTTGGTTTGCGGATCAATAGCGATGGCCCGCTGATCCTTGGTGCAGCCCATCGAGACCGGGCCCTTGTTGTAGCACGATTCACCGACGCAGCCGACTGCGTTGGCTGCCGGTGCTGTGACTACTGTCAGACCGACGGCCGCAAAGGCCATCGCCAGAAGTGCAACGAGGTGTTTCTTCATCAAATCCTCCTTGTCGCCGTTGGATGACTACCCGGGAGAGATGCTGTGGATCGTCGTCGGGTCAGCGGAAGACCCAGGCGGTGTAGTCGGCGGTGCCACCGCTGGCTGTGTCGTTGCGGACGGCTCGGTAGTACCAGCCGCCGGGGAACATGTTGGTCCATTCGCGGGCTTCGCCGGGGCAGTGCTCGACCCGGAGCCGGGACTGGACGATCAGGTTGCTGCGGGCGCGCTCCAGCTCCAAATACCAGCAGCTGTGCAGCGGCTCCCAGTTGGAGTCCGCCCAGGCCGCGCGGCAAGCCGGCGAGTACAGGACCTGCAGATTGCCCCGCCAGGCGGGATCGGAGATCAGGCGCTGATCTTTCGTACAACCCATGGCTACGGGGCCTTTGTTGTAGCACGTCTCGCCGTAGCACCCGACCGCGTACGCGCTCGGAACGCCCCACGCGAAGACTCCCGTAATGATCGCCATACCGGCGAGAAATATTCTGGTAAGTCTCATGAGCGAAGCAGATTTTGAAATCACCAACAGTTCGCCGGCTGGAATGAAAATTGCAGCTTCTTGCAATCAGGAAAAGACCAGCGGGCGAAACGCGAAGACACCCAGCAGAAGAAGCGCTGTCGACGCCAGTAAATGGATCACCGTAATCGCTCGTCCGGCGCTGATCCGCCGTCGGATCGCCTTGCCGATCGCAACTGCGCCAACCACCAGCGGTAGGCCGATGACGAACACAATGATCACGCTCATCCCCGTTTTTCCTTCGGGGTCGGCACCGAATGGTGCCCAAGGGGCGTCCAGGATTCGGCCGACGACTTGGCGCACAAGCAGATCCCCGATCACCACCGGATAGCCAAGCAACAAACCCACCACAACCAGCGCCAGGTAACCCGCCCCAACGGTCATCACATTAACGCGTGGTGGCGTTGAACGACTCGAAGATCTGATAGACACCGAAGACCTCCCGCCCGTGCAGTTCGGCGCCGGCGCCGGTGCCGTTGTAGCGGGCGAAGATCGCCTTCAGTTCGGTTTCGGTGTAGTTCAGCCGCAACCCGGTGACGCCGACCTCGTCTGCCCCTTGGAACAGCACCAACGGTACCGTCGCGATGTTGTACGTCCCGTCGTCGTGCAAAGAGTTCCAGACATTCTCCACCACGTGCCAGTCCTCGGCGTCGAGCTGGTTCCCGGGGATCAGTCCACGCTGCATCGCCCAGTTCCGGGCTCGGATCGCGGTTGCGGCGAAGATCTGCGCGATACCGGTACTGCAGTCCTCTCGGACTACGAGCGGCGGAGTCGGCGCGGGTCCGACCGGCACCTGCTCCCACGCCTCACGCTGGTGCCGGTACACGTACCAGGACTGCACCAGCGCATCGACGCCGGCATCCAGTACGTCGCGTTTCCAGTACTCCCAGTAGATCTCGGACTGCACCAGCGCCTTGCGTACGCCGTACGAGCGACTGAGGTTCGTGATCTGCTCGTCGTAGGCAACGATCACGTCCAGCGATTCGCTCACCGTGTGTACCAGGTTCGCCGTGTTCGACTCGACCTGGTCGATGTACTCGGTGAACCGATCGTCGATCGCCGGCCGGTGCGCCGGATTGAAGTACGTGTCGAGCTTGTCCCGCGTGGTGACCTTGGCCTGACCGTAGTCGCGGCCCGAGTAGATGTTGTTGTCGATCTGAATCGCCGCCGCACCCGAGCCGACGGTCACCGTCGAGATCTGGTCGAACGCCCAGTTCAGCGGCATCGGGAAGCCGAGATTGCCGCTGAACCCGGTCGACATGTCGGAGACGAAACTGGTCACCGTCAGCCCTTGACCGAAGAGCCGGCTGCAGACGTTGCGCGCCCCGTACACGCCGATCCGGTACGGGTTGCCGTACAACTCCATTGCCTTGCCGATACCACGGAAATGCGGAATGATCGCCGCGGTGATGTCGTTGTCGAGGGCATCGAAATCGACAGCGAAATAGATCGTCGTACCCCGCTCGAAACCGTAGTCGCTGGCTGCTTCCAAAGCCAGGCTCGCGTCGCGCGCACCCTGCTGTTCGTTGAAGTACGAGGCCGCGCCGCCGTACGTCTGATAGATCGGAAAGACCCGCATCCCGGCGGCGAAGATCGTTGCCAGCTCGGTCGGCTTGATTTTCTTGTCGAGCGTGCTGCCGGGGACGTTGGACAGATAGCGGCCGACGACCCGATATCCCGCCTGCGCCAGGGCCGCGGCCCGCGCCGCCGTGACTTCGGTGACGCAGTCGCACGCATCACCGCGCCGCTCGGGATCACCGTTGCTGACCAGCAGCGATGACCAGGTCTGGTAGTCACCCGTGCCGTTCAGCGGAAGGCCGACGAACAGCTGAAAGGTGCGTACCTGGTCGGCTACCGGCTGCGCGTACAGTCCGTCGAACGCGACCTCGTACTTGTTGAAGATCATCGCCGCCTGGAACAACCGGACGTACGAAGCCATCGCGCTGTCCGACATCCCGACCGTGATCGGGGCACGCGCCTTCACCGCGGACCTGGTCCCCGGTCCATACGTCCCATTGGCGCCGGCCACTCCAAGCTCCATCTGCAACGCATAGATCAGCGCTTTGGCCACATCCCGCGACGAGTGCCCGTCACACGGGATGATGAAGAACCACGACTGGTCGACGTACTTGCGGTTCATCCACTGCTGGACGGATCGCACCAGCCCGGAACCGTTCTCGACCACCACGTACGCGTCCATGGTCAACAGGGCCTTGAACTCCTTGGGCGCAACGGTTCTGCGGCCGTCGGTGAAGCCCATGTTCGAGCGCATCTCCGCCACCGATGCCTCGGTCGCCTGGCCGTACGAGCCGCTGATCGACTCACCCCAGTAGCCCTTGCAGTACAGGCCGCACTGCACGATCCGGACCACGTTTTCGGGCGTACCGGCCTTGATTTCGCCGAACTTACTGGCGAGCAGGGACAGCGTGGTCGGGCCGAAGGTGTCGGACAGTTGGCTCCCGGACAGGCCCAGCTCAAGCTGAAGCGCGCGGGTGAGGGCGAACATGGTCGGCCACCCGGTCCGGCCGGATTCCGGTGCCGGTACGAAACCGGGGCGCCCGGCGTACGCACGGTTGACCCAGCGCTGCGCCTCGAGTACCCATTCGTCGACCTGCGTCGAGAGCAAGCCCCGGCTGCTGAAGTTGGCCTGGAACAGACGCTGGTCGCCGGTCAGCCGGCTCAGCGGGGCCGCGGTCGGTGGCGTACCGATCGCCGAGTCGGCCAGCGGACCGTCGCCCGGTGCGGGCGGTACCGGCGCCAGCTGCGCCGTGGCTGCTTCCGGTACGAGAATTGCGGCACTTCCGGCGCCCGCGGTGACACCGAACAATCGGAGTAGATTTCTCCTGGATAGATTAGTGATGAATTGATCCCGCACCGTGCGTCTCCATTCGGCGCAGCGCTGCACAACGCGCATCGGGCGCGGCTGTGTAACGCGAACGATTGGGCGGATTGAGTGGACACGAAGTGTGCGGAGAAGGCTACCGGCGGGATGGTCGGTGGTAAATGACTACCGGCCACATTGCAGGTTTGTGCAATGTGGCCGGTGGGGTGGTGCTGGGGTCAGGCGCCTAGTTGGCGTTTTACTTCGGCGGAGACGATGGCGCCGTCGGCTTTGCCTTTGACCTTGGGCTGGAGGGCGCCCATGACCTTGCCGATGCCGCGGGGGCCGAGTTCGGCGGCGCCGGTGGTGGCGATGGCCTCGGTGACGAGGGCCTTGATTTCGTCCTCGGTGAGTTGTTCGGGCAGGTACTCGGCCAGGATGTCCGCCTCGGCCTGTTCCTTGTCGGCGAGTTCGGCGCGGCCGGCGTCGCGGTAGGCGGTGACGGACTCGCGGCGTTTCTTCGCCTCGGAACTGAGTACGTCGACGACCTCGGCGTCGGTGAGTTCGCGGGCCTCCTTGCCGGACACCTCGGCTTTGGTGATCGCGGTCAGCGCCATCCGCAGGGTCGATTTGCGGATTTCGTCGCGCGCCTTCAGGGCGGCGGTCATGTCGTCGTGCAGGCGCTGTTTCATTCCGGAGTTGGACATGACCATGATTGTGGCAGGCTGGAGCAATGAGCTTGCGCGGGATCGCCAGTGCCACGTTGAAGACCACGGCCGTCGCCGGTGCCGTCGGTGCCGCCTGCGTCGCGTACGCAGCCGGGATCGAGGTCCGCTGGTTCACCGTGCGCCGCTTCACCGTGCCGGTGCTCCCGGAGGGTACGGCGCCGCTGAAGGTGCTGCATCTGTCCGACCTGCACCTGATGCCCACGCAGGAGCGGAAGATCCGCTGGGTGAGCGAGTTGGCCGCGCTCGATCCGGATCTGGTCGTTACCACCGGCGACAACATCGCGCACGAGGACTCGGTCCGCCCGCTGCTCCGTGCGTACGGGGATCTGCTCGATCTTCCCGGCGTGTTCGTGTTCGGCTCCAACGACTACTGGAAACCGCACTTCAAGAACCCGGGCAAGTACCTGCTGCCCGCGACGAAGCAGCGGCACAAGCCGCACGGGCCGGACCTGCCGTACGAGGAGATGCGCTCCGCCTTCAGCGGCGCCGGCTGGATCGACCTGAACAATCTCAAGGCGACGCTGAAGGTGAACGGCCTGCGACTGGACTTCGCCGGGACCGATGATCCGCACATCCGGCGCGACCGGTACGCGGAGGTGGCGGGTGAGGTCGATCCGGGGGCTGATCTGTCGATCGGCGTCACGCACGCGCCGTACCAGCGGATCCTGAACGCGTTCGTCGGAGACGGGTACCCGCTGGTGCTTGCCGGGCACACGCACGGCGGGCAGCTGGCGGTGCCGTTCTACGGGGCGCTGGTGACCAACTGCGACCTCGACACGTCGCGGGTGAAGGGGCTCTCGACCTGGGGGTACGCGGGCCGGCAGGCGGCTTTGCACGTGTCGGCCGGGCTCGGTACGTCGCCGTACGCGCCGGTCCGGTTCGCGTGCCGGCCGGAGGCGACGTTGCTCACTTTGGTGCCGCGGGTAAACCCGATTTCGCTCGGACGCTGAGCCCATGTAAGCTACTCGCGACTTCGGGCTGTGGCGCAGCTTGGTAGCGCGCTTCGTTCGGGACGAAGAGGTCGCAGGTTCAAATCCTGTCAGCCCGACCAACATTCAGGGCCAGTCACTACGGTGGCTGGCCCTGAGTGCGTTACCGGGCACGGCGTGGAGGTGCTGGGGTGAGCGGGTCCGATCACTACGAGGTCCTGAACGTCGAGCGGACCGCTACGACAGCCGAGATCAAGACGGCTTACCGGAAGCTGGTTCGGCAGGTACATCCGGACCAGGGTGGGAGCGCGGCGCTGTTCCGGGTCGTGCAGGAGGCGTGGACCACCCTCGGCGACCCAGCCAAACGAGCCGCCTACGACCGCCATCTCACGGGCACCAGCTCTGGCGGTGCGACCGGCCCGGCTGGTGGTGGGGGCGGCACGACAGGTGCGGGCGCTAGCGCCGGGGCAGGTGGTGGATCGGACAGTGCTGGTGGACCGAGCGCGGGTGGTGGGGCTGGAGCTGGTGAGGCGTTCGGTGCGGGTTGGAGTGCGGAGCCAGAGCAGGGGCCGGTGGTGGTTCGGCCGGGGTTTGGGCGGTGGCGGGGGGTCGCGTTGGGGGCGTTGGCGGTGTACGCCGTCGGTGTCGGGCTCAGCTTCCTGGACAGCGGTCTGGACGGCGGTTGGTACATCGCCATCGGCATCGGACTCGCCTCCACGATCGTCCTGGCCGCACCACCGCACTGGAGCCGCCGCATCCCCCTGCACCGCCTCTTCAAGGCGTACGGCGTAGTAACCGCCCTCGGCTGCACCTGGACCCTGTTCTTCACGAACAACATCGGCGCACTCGACCGTACGTTGCTAGCTACCCTTCTGGCCGGCCTGATCATCGTCAGCTTCCTCACCAGGCGCTGGTCGAAGGTACATGCGCTCGACACCACCATCGACCCGCCCGCCGCGTACGACTTCAACCTCTGGGGACGCCCCGGCGAACCGCTCATCGACGACGGCCGCACCGCCCCGCTCGCCCCGGACGACGTCCTCCGGCACCGCCGCACCGCCAACGTCCTGGACGCGGTTGTCTCCATGCTGCGAGCCGCCAAGCTGGTACACGGCGCGCGCATCGGCGACCTGGCCGTCAGCCACCTGCTCCTCAACGGCCACCGCATGGCGCTGGTCAGTTCAGTCATCGGACCGCCCGCCTCGTACGCCCTGGACGCGTATGGCTCGCTGGTGTGCAACGGCCGCCCAGTAGCAGGCCCCCAGCTCGACAGTGCGCTCACAGCGTGGCGTACACGGCACCCAGAACTGGACGTACGCGGCTTCCTGATCATCCACCCATTCGTGGACGGCCAGAGCGGCATCACCACCCAGTCGGCCCCGGACGCCGCCGTGACGCTCCTCCCGGCGCAGACAGCAGCCGGTGAACTGCTCCACTGGCTCCAGGCGGAGGGCAACCTCCTGGACCGCCGCGTGCTGTACGACATCCTGCACCGCGCCCCGTACGGGCTGGGAGCCCGATAGCCTGCCGCAATGAGCCAGGAGGACGACGACGACCGGATGCCGGATGATCTGGAAGCCGTTCTGGAGGCCGCCGAGGAGGCTGAAGCGGCCAAGCGGGAGCGCAAGGGACGGTACGACGCCCCACCGCTGCCGCCGTTGCTGATCTTGGCCGTTGTCGGCCTGCTCTGCGGGTTCGCGACCATCGCGCTGGTGTGGCTGAGTGAGCGCGGCTGCGAACGGTTCCGGGACACCACCAACTGCGGTGCCCTCGGGCTCCCGCTGCTGGTGCTGATCGTGGTGGTCACGGTGGTGCTCGGTGGGCTGGCGCTGAGCCGGCTCGCGATGCCGCACCCGCGGCTGATCCCGTTCCTCGGGGTGGCGTTCATGGTGGCGCTGGTGGTCGCGTTCCTGACCGGTCACCTGGACTCGCCCTGGATCATCGCCGTCGTACCGGCGCTGACCGCCATCACTTTCCTGCTCGCCAATCTCATCGCCCGACTGCTGGAGCGCGCCGATGCCTGACCTGCCCGTCTACGAGTGCCCGCGGACCACCACCACACCGAATCTGGACGGCACGCTGACCGATCCGGCCTGGGCGATCGCGCCCTGGACCACCGACTTCGTCCCGATCGCCGACGGCCCGGCGCCGCGGTTCCGGACCCGGGCGAAGCTGATGTACGACGACCAGTACCTGTATGTCGGCGGTCTGCTCGAGGAACCGCACGTCTGGTCGACCATGACCGAGCACAACAGCAGGCTGTACTTCGAGAACAACTTCGAGCTGCTCCTGGACCCGGACGGCGACCAGCTGAACTACTACGAGTTCGAGATCAACCCGCTCGGCACCATCTGGGAGTTGACGCTGCCGAAGCCGTACTTCGACGGTGGCGTACCGATCGACCCGTCGAACCTGCCGGGTCTGCGGACCGCGATCCACATCGACGGTACGGTCAACGACCCGTCCGACACGGACACCGGCTGGTCAGTGGAGCTGGCGGTGCCGTGGGCGGACCTGGCCGCGTACAACAAGGGCCGGGCGACCCCGCCGAACCCAGGTGACGAGTGGCGGATGAACCTGATGCGCTGCCAGTGGCCGCACGAGGTGGTCGACGGGGCGTACGTGAAGGGTGCGGAGAGCGAGTTCTGGGTCTGGTCGCCACAGGGCGTCGAGGACATGCACCTGCCGGAACACTGGGGCGTCCTGCGGTTCTGATCCGCCCGGTAGCTCCGCCCGGCAGCCCAGTGACCCCCGTGACACGGCGTTAACACGAGCACGAGACAATGAGGCACGTGAACTTGGGGGACTCCGGCGACGCACACAGTCTGGAGGCGGACCAGGTCGTCAGCGCGATAGAACGCGCCTGTGAGAGCGACCTGCGGACCGCCCTCCGGCTGGTCGCGCGTTACTCGGCGTACTGGTGGTCGAACGGGCTCCAGGACGAGGCCGCCGCGGCGGCTGAGCGCGTACTGAGCATGCTCGGCCGCACTGTTCCGGTAGGGCTGGACGAGGAGTACCTGCTCGCGGTGATCCACGGAGCCGCGTCAGCCGAGCAGGAGCAGGTGGAGCTGGCGCAGCAGGTCGTACTGACCGCTACCGGCCCGTTCCGGTACTCCATCACCGTGCTGCTCTGGTCGCTGGTGTTCGGCCCGTTCGAGCCGGCTGACGTGGTTGAGGACGTACTGAACCGCAACGAGGCCGGTGACGCGTGGACACGAGCGGCGGTGGAGCTCTGTCGCGGTTACCCCGGTCTGACAGCTGCTAGCCCGGATGACGCGGCGCAGTCGCTGCGTACGGCGCTGGGCCGCTTTCGCATGCTGGATGACCCGTGGGGCCTGTTCCTCGTACTCAGCGCCCTGCGGCAGGTTGTCGACGATCCACTGGATGTCACTACTGAGGCACTGGAGCTCGCTGAGCAGCTGTGTCTCGTCGAACAGACCGCACTACTGCTCTGCGAGCGCGCGGACCTCTACCGGTCGCTGGGGAAGCTGGAGGACGCGCACGCGGACTACAGCCGTGCCCTGTCCATCGGGGAGCACTCCGACCTGCTGGAGACCGTGGCGGCCGCCCGGATCGGTCTGGCCCGTACGGCGCGGCACTCAGGCAACCTGCCGAGTGCCCGTACCCACCTGTCGGCGGTGCTGACACTGCCGAACCTAGAAGACGCGCATTTCGAGGCGCTGCACGAGCTCGGCGTGCTGAACGCGTCCGAGGCCTCCGCCTAGCCTGCTCGGGTTAACCCCGGGGGGATATCCCCCGGCGGATTGTGGGGTCAGCCACATCGCGGCGCGCGGCGCGGCTGGTTAGAGTCGGGAGCTAATCGGCACCGACTGCAACGGAGCAGCTGATGGACAAGACGTACGGGTCACCGCGGGAAGCGGTGGCGGACATCGGGGACGGGGCGAGCCTCGCCGTCGGCGGGTTCGGGTTGTGCGGCAACCCGATGCAGCTGATCAGCGCGCTGCACGACAAGGGGGTGACCGGGCTCAGCGTCGTGTCGAACAACTGCGGCGTCGACGACTGGGGACTCGGCATCCTGCTCGCGGACAAGCGGATCGCCAAGATGACCTCGTCGTACGTCGGGGAGAACAAGGAGTTCGCCCGGCAGTTCCTGTCCGGTGAGCTGGAGGTCGAGCTGACCCCGCAGGGCACGCTGGCCGAGAAGCTGCGGGCCGGCGGTTGCGGGATCGCCGCGTTCTTCACGCTCGCCGGGGTCGGCACCCAGGTCGCCGACGGCGGGCTGCCGCAGAAGTACAACCCGGACGGTTCGGTGGCGAAGGCGTCGGAGCCGAAGGAGACCCGGGAGATCAACGGCACGACGTATGTGCTGGAGGAGTCGATCACCACCGACTTCGGGCTGGTGCACGCACTCAAGGGCGACACGCACGGAAACCTGGTCTTCGACCGCAGCGCGCGCAACTTCAACCCGCTCGCGGCGATGGCCGGCCGGGTCACGATCGCCACCGTCGAGGAGCTGGTCCAGCCTGGTGAGCTGAACCCGGACGAGATCCACCTGCCCGGCGTGTACGTCCAGCGGGTCGTTGCTGTCGGCAAGGACATCGAGAAGCGGATCGAAAAGCGAACGGTGCAACCCCGCGAAGCCTATGAGGCCCAGCGCGAGAAGCTGGAGGCCTGAGATGCCACTCACCCGTGAGCAGATGGCCGCCCGGGCCGCGGCGGAGCTCGAGGACGGTTCGTACGTGAACCTCGGCATCGGCCTGCCGACCCTGGTGCCGAACTACATTCCCGACGGCGTCACGGTCGTGCTGCAGTCCGAGAACGGCATCCTCGGCGTCGGCCCGTACCCGGTCGACGGGGACGAGGACCCGGATCTGATCAACGCCGGCAAGGAAACCGTCACCACGTTGCCGGGGGCAAGCTTCTTCGACTCCGCGCTGTCCTTCGGGATGATCCGCGGCGGCGCGATCGACGCGGCCATCCTCGGTGCCATGCAGGTCTCGGCCAAGGGCGACCTGTCGAACTGGATGATTCCCGGCAAGATGGTCAAGGGCATGGGCGGCGCGATGGACCTGGTGCATGGCGCCAAGCAGGTGATCGTGCTGATGGAGCATGTCGCCAAGGACGGGTCGCACAAGATCCTCGAGGAGTGCACCCTCCCGTACACGGGCCGCGGCGTGGTCGACCGGATCATCACCGACCTCGCCGTCCTGGACGTGACCGACGACGGCCTGCGCCTGGTCGAGCTCGCCGACGGCATCACCTTCGACGAGCTGCAGGCGAAAACCGGAGCCCCGATCAAGCAGTAGCCGATCCGGTGTACCCCCATATCGTTTATCGTTAGTATCGAGAAACGATATGGGGGTACTTGGAATGAAACTTGGCTGGAGCCGTACTGACAGCAACGCCTTGACCGGTCTGCTCGGTCTCGCCTTCGCGATCGAAGGGCTGCTCGGGGTGCTGATCCCGGCGCTGCACATCGCCGGCCTGATCGGCGCCCGCGCCACCCGGGAGGTCGGCGTGACCGACCTGGCGCAACCGCTCGCCGCGAGCGGAGGCCTGACCGGAAGCGGCGGCATGACGGGAGGCGGCGTCATGACGCTGTCCGCCGCCGAATCCGCGACCCTCACCGTTGCCGACCCGAGCCTTGGTCAGCGGGTCCTGCTCGACCTGCCGGCCCTCTTCAACGCGGTGCCGATCCTGCTCGGCCTCTACCTGCTGTTCCTGGTCGCGCGCACGCTGAGCACCGGCGACCCGTTCGAGCCCCGCAACCCGCGCCGAATCTTCGGGATCTCGATCCTGATCGTGATCGGCTCGCTCGGCGACGGCCTGCTGACCGCCCTCACCAACCACTTCCTCGTGGTCGGTACACCGCTCGAGGAGCATGTGCCGTTCTCCTGGCACATCTCTTTCCTGCCGCTCGGTGTCGCAGCCGTCGTCGCCGCACTGGCGCAGGCGTTCCGCGTCGGCGTACGGCTCCGCGAGGACACCGAAGGGCTGGTGTGATGCCACCGGAGGACGACCACCGCATCCAGGTCAATCTCGCCCGGCTGCTGGCCGAGCGCGACCTGACCTTGGCGGAGCTGGCCCGGCGCATCGATGTGACCGTCGTGAACCTGTCGGTCCTGAAGAACGGCCGCGCCAAGGCGATCCGCTTCTCCACCCTGACCGCGATCTGTGACGCCCTCGACTGCCAGCCAGGCGATCTCCTCGAAATCCGGTGACTCCTCGTAGCCGAGCGGTTGATTGGAGTGAGCGACGGGAGCTCAGGCGGAGTATCGGAGATCAGTTGCCGGAAGAGGGCTGGGTTAGGAGGTGGAAGTCGGGTATTACGGGTGGGGTGGAGTTGGATGTGTTGGTGATCGGTGGGGTTGGGATCGACACGATCGTGCGGGTGCCTGCGCTGCCATTGGCGGACGTGGACTCGGTCTCGGTCGAGCCGATCGAGTCGTACCTGGCGCATACCGGGCACGGTGTCGCGCTCGGGTGCCACCTGCTGGGTTTGCGGGCGGGCCTGGTGGATGTGATCGGTGACGATCCGGAGGGCGAGCGGATTCGGCGGACGTACCAGGAGCTTGGGCTGCCGCTGCGCTTCGCGCTGCACCCGAGCGGCACCCGGCGTTCGGTGAACCTGGTGTCGCCGGACGGGCGCCGGCTCTCGCTGTACGACGGCCGCCACCCGTACGGACTGCGCGTCGACCCGAACTTGTGGCGACCATTGATCCGGCGCGCCGAGCACGTCCACGTCTCGATCATGGACTTCGCCCGGGACGCCCTCGGGGACGCGATCGCCGCCGACCGCTCGATCTCGACCGACCTGCACGACTGGGACGGCCAGAACGACCATCACAAGGACTTCGCCACCGCCTCGGACATCGTCTTCGTCTCCGCGAGCTCGCTGCCGGCCGACGGCGTGGAGTGGATTCTCGCGAACGGCCGCGCCGAGGTGGTGATCGCGATGGCCGGCGCGGACGGCAGCTACCTGCACGTCCGCGGCGAATCCGTCCAGCACTTCCCCGCCATCGAGTTCAAGGACCGCCCGGTCGTCGACACCAACGGCGCCGGCGACGCGTACGTCGCCGCGTTCCTGGCGCGCTACCTCGACGGAGCCACCTGGCCCGAAGCCGCCCTCGCGGGCACGCTCGCCGGTTCCTGGGCGTGCGGCTCTGCGGGCACCCACACGAACCTGATCACGGCTGAGGAGCTCGCTGTTCGAAGTAGAACGCACGGATGAAGCAGTCGCGAGGCTGACCGACCGCGAACAGGACGCAGTCGACCACCGAGTCAGCGGTCAGCTCGGCTTCCGCCGCTCGCGGGCCGTCCTGGACGAAGTCGGGCGGGAAGAGCGAGATCACCCGGATTCCTTCCGGCCGCAGCCGTGCGGAAAGGATTTCGGCGTACCCGGCCTGCGCGTGCTTGGCGGCGTAGAACGCGGGGTGCGCTTCTGATCGATGGTGGCCCGGCTCGCCCGCGGCGGAGATCAGGTTGACGATGTCGGGACGGTCCGAGGCGCGGAGGAGCGGGAGCAGGCGCTCGGTGAGCAGGACGGTACCGGTGGCCGCGCCGGCGATCGTGTCACCGATCTCCGCGGCGGTTGCGGTGCCGTCGAGGTAGCGCGCGCCGCTGTTCACGAGTACATCGAGCTGGTCGACGGGGAGTTGTTCGATCGAGGCTGGGTCGGAAAGGTCGAGTACGGCGGCGGTCGCGGCACCGCCCGCGGCCCGGATGAGCTCGGCTGTTTGCTCGGCGGCGGCGATGGTTCGCGCGGTGGCAAGAACGTGCGCGCCGCGATTGGCGAACGCCAGGGCGAGTTTCCGCCCGGTGTCACGGCCGGCGCCGGTGACGAGTACGTGTCGTCCGGTGAAGGTCATGGGCCCCAGGCAAACACCTCCAGCCGACTGGAGGTCAAGCCGATCCACGCCAGACGGCCACTCCAGCTGACCGAAGGTCAAGGTCCTCCGTGCCAGCCGGTTGGCGGTCAGGTTCAGCCGCGGGTCATCGGTGGGTGCAGGGTTGGGGCGGTGCCGCGGTGGAAGAGCTGGGCGGGGCGGCCGCCGTCGCGGGTCGTGGTCGCGCCGGATGGTTCGACGAAGCCCGTTGTCTTCGTGACTTTGCGGTGGAAGTTGCGCGGGTCCAGCGGCGTACCCCAGACCGCTTCGTAGATCCCGCGCAGTTCGGAGATCGTGAACTCCGCCGGGCAGAACGCGGTCGCCAGCGGCGAGTACTCGAGCTTCGCCCGCGCCCGCTCGACCCCGTCACCCAGAATCCGGCGATGATCAAACGCCAAACCATCAGCTACAGCCTCAGGCCCTGCGGCGCCGTCTTGGAGGAGGCTGGCGACCTCGACCCATGAAGCCGACGAGGCGTCCGAGCCGGCGACAGGCGCGGGTGGATCGGGGACCAGCGCCAAGTACGCCACGCTGACCACGCGCCCGCGCGGATCGCGGTCCGGCGCGCCGTACGTCGCCACCTGCTCGAGGTGGATCCGCTCCGACGACAGCCCGGTCTCCTCAGCCAGCTCACGCCGCGCGGCCGACTCCAGATCCTCGTCCGGCCGCACGAAACCACCAGGCAGCGCCCACCGCCCCAGGTACGGCTCGATGCCCCGCCGGATCAGCAGCACCTGCAGCCGCCCGTCCCGCACCGTCAGGATGACCAGATCCGCAGCCACCCCCACCGGCACGAAATCAGCCCCGGCCGCCGGCCCGCGCGCCGCCAAGGCAGGCCGGGCCGGCACTCCACCGCGGCTACCGGATGCGCCAGGAACACTCCGCCGCCCATCTCCGTCACACCCCATCCCCACACTCTAATCGTCACCTTGACGAAAAGCCACGAACCCTCTTATCGTCATAGTGACGACAAGGAGACAGCAGCAATGGCAGACATCACCCGGTTCCGCCTCGTCAGTCACCTGCGGGCGAACCCCACCACCCACGTACGGCACCTCCGCAACGGCAAACTCGCGCACGAAGGACCCGGCCAGGCGTTCTGGTTCCGGGCGCTGAACTCGTCGCTGAGCGAGGTACCGATCGACGACCGCGAGCAGCCGCTGCTGTTCCACGGCCGGACCGCCGACTTCCAGGACGTCGCGGTCCAGGCGTCGGTCACGTACCGCGTCACCGACCCGGAGCTGGCCGCGTCCCGGCTGGACTTCGGCATCGACCCGGACACTGGACTCTGGCGGTCGACCCCGCTCGAACAGATCGGCGGCCTGCTGACCGAGCTGGCCCAGCAGACCGCGCTCGACCTGCTCGCTCGGATGACCCTGACCCAGGCGTTGTCCGAGGGCCTGACCGCCGTCCGTCAAGCCGTCGGCACCGGGCTGCGTGCGGACGGACGGCTGAGCGGACTCGGCATCGGCGTCGAGGACGTCCGCGTGGTCGCGCTCCGGGCCGAGCGCGACGTCGAGAAGGCGCTGCAGACCCCCGCGCGCGAGTCGGTGCAGCAGGCCGCGGACAAGGCGACGTACGAACGGCGCGCGATGGCCGTCGAACGCGAACGCTCCATCGCGGAGAACGAGCTGCAGAACCAGATCGAGCTCGCCCGCCGCGAAGAGCAGCTGGTCAACCAGCGCGGCCAGAACGAGCGGATGCGCGCGACCGAAGCCGCCGCGGCCGGGCAGATCGAGACCGAGGCAGCCGCCGGCCGTCAGCGCGCGCTGAGCCAAGCGGAGGCGGACGCCAAGCGCGTACTGGGTGCGGCCGAGGCCGACGCGAAGCGCGCGCTGGGTGCAGCCGAAGCAGCCACCGAACAGGCGATCCTGGAGGCGTACGGACAACTCGACGCGGCGACCGTCCTTGCCCTCGCGATCAAGCAAACCGGCCTGCCGGAGATCGGCTCGCTCAACCTGACACCCGACCTGATCACCCCGCTGATGGCCAAGCTGGTCGCGCAATGACGCTGCCACCCAGGGCCGTGATCGTGCACCGGGCGACCGAGCTGACCGAGCTCGTCGCCCGGCACGGGACACGGCAGCAGGCCGGGTTCTTCCTGGCCGGACGCGGCCGCGACCTCGCCGAGCTGGACGTACGGCACCAGGCCCAGCAGGACGCACTGGCAGCGGTTTCGGCGGCGATCCCGCTGGACTGGCGCCGAGCTGTTGCTGAACGCAACGACCTGGACCGGTTCGGGTTCGCCCCGGAGGATGTGGTGATCGCGGTCGGCCAGGACGGTCTGGTCGCGAACGTCGCCAAGTACCTGAACGGCCAGCCGGTGATCGGCATCAACCCTGAACCGGACCGGAACCCCGGCGTACTGGTACCGCATGAGCCGGCCGCGATCGCCGACGTACTGCGCAGCCGCGATGTGGCCGAGCGGACGATGGTTGCCGCACGCACCGATGATGGTCAGCAACTCGTCGCATTGAACGAGGTGTACCTCGGGCACCGTACGCACCAATCCGCCCGGTACCGGCTGAGCTCCCCGGACGGGCTGCCCGAGCGACAGTCGTCATCGGGAGTCCTGATCGGCACCGGCACCGGGGCGACCGGTTGGTGCCGATCGGCCTGGCAGGAACGGCGCAGTCCACTCGCCCTGCCCGGCCCGACCGCGCCAGTACTGTGCTGGTTCGTACGCGAAGCGTGGCCGTCGCCCGCGACCGGCACCGACCACACCGAAGGGTTGCTCAAGGCACCGGACTCGCTGACGATCACGGCCGAGTCCGATCTGGTCGTGTTCGGCGACGGGATGGAGTCCGACACCTTGAGCATCGGCTGGGGTCAGCGCGTCAAGATCGGCGTGGCGCCGGTCAAGTTGCACTTGGTGCTCTGAATGGTCGCGTGCCACGCCGAGTACAGCCGACGGGCCGAGCCGCCGATCGGACCGACCGCGTTGAACACCGCGCCGCGACTGGCCGGCTTGGCGTTCTCGATCGCGCCAACCGCCGCTTCGGGGCTGTCGATTGTCGACGAGCAGACGCTGAGGATGTAGTCCGGCACCTGCAGCTTCGGGTCGACGCAGCCGACCAGCGGTACGCCGACCGCGGCGACGATCGGGAACACCGTGCCCGGGATACCGACCGCGCACTCCACGGTCGCCGACTCCGGCACCGAGCCGAGCGAGCTGAGCTCGTAGCGATCCCACAGCGTACGGTCCTCGCGCGGATGCAGCCCCACGACGATGTGCTTCCCCGCCGCCTCCAACTTCGCCGCGGCATCGAGCAACAGCTGAGTACCGGGTGCCGCGTTGCCGGTCTGATCCGGGTGCGTGACGCTCGTCAGCACAAGTACGCGGTCCTTCCGCGGGGCGTACTTCGGCAGCGTGTCCGTCTGCGCCGAGCCCACCATGCGTACGCGCCGGCGCCAGCCCAAGTACGCCCCGAACACCTCGGACTCGGCCGGCGAAGCAGCCGTGACCAGCTCCAAGCGCGATCGGAACTCCTTGGCCCGCGGCGCCTCCACCGGCTTCAGGTACGCCAGCGAACTCGCCGCCATCGGCAGCCGCTTCAGCGCTTTCGCGACATCCGCCGGCCAGGCCTCGGCGCCATTCATAACCAGCAGATCAGCCTGCGGTACGTCATTCAGCGTCGCGACCCGCACCGGGTCACCGGGCTTGAGCTGGGTCAGGTCCGGTACGACCTGGATCAGTTCCCAACCACGCCGTTTCGCCTCCGCCAGCAACGGCTGCGCGTGGTACGTCCCCCACGGCTCGTTAGTTGCCAACAGCACCCGAGTCCGCCGTGGCCGCGCGGCCGGCGACAACCCCGGCGTCGCGGCCAGTCCGATTCCAAGAGCGCCGGCCTTCAACAGCGTACGTCGCGTCGTGATCATGCCCGCGAGGCTACGAAGGCTGGGTGAACAAGTGCTAGATCTCCTTCGACGGCTGGATGAGCAAGTGTGGGAGGTTGACGTGGCGCGGGCGGTTGATCACGTACGCGACCAGGTCCGCGACCTCGCTGACCGGGACCGCGGGGAGGGTCTTGCGGAGATCGTCGACCATCGCCTGGAGTTCGGGCGGGAAGGTGTCGGCGAGTTCGGTGTCGCCGATCATGCCGGGTTCGAGGTCGGTCACGCGGATGCCTTCGGGGGCCAGTTCGGCGCGGAGCGTGCGGGTCAGGTGGCTGACCGCGGACTTGGACGCGCCGTACACGGCCATGCCTGGATTGATGCGCTCACCGGCGAGCGACGAGACGTTGATCAGGTCGGTCGTACGCGTCGCCGCCGACCTTCGCAGGGCCGGGAGGAAGGCGTGTGTGACGGTGATGACGCCGGTGACGTTGACATCGACGATGCGCCGCCAGTCGTCCAGCGGGCCGTCGGCGAACGGGACCACCCGCATCAGGCCCGCGTTGTTGACCAGCAGGTCGAGGTCGCCAAGGCGGTTCTGTACCAATGCAGCGGCCTCGGCCACGGAGTCCGGCTCGGTGACGTCGGCGGGTACGACGAGCGCTGTACCGCCCGCTGCCGTGACTTCCGCGGCGACCTTCTCCAGGCGGTCGCGGCGCCGGGCGAGCAAGGCGACCGAAGCGCCGTCGGCGGCAAGGCGGGTGGCGATAGCGGCACCGATTCCGCTGGCGGCGCCGGTGATGAGTGCGGTGCGTGAAGTGTTCATGCTTCAACCGTCGTCATTGGATGTTGGGCGCAGAAGAGCCGGTTCGACCGTAGGTCTGGCAGTACCACCCAGGCGGTTGGGCGGGCGGGGATACTGGGCGGGTGAGTGCGCGACCGGAGTTGGGCGAGTTCCTGCAGACGCGACGGGCCCGGGTGCGCCCCGAGGACGTCGGGCTTCGGCCGGGGCATGACCGGCGGGTCGCCGGGTTGCGGCGGGAGGAGGTCGCGCTGCTGGCCAGTGTGAGCGTGGACTACTACGTGCGGCTCGAGCAAGGTCGTGCCGGCAATCCGTCGGTTGCCGTACTGACCGCGGTCGCCGACGCGTTGCGGCTGAACCAGGCGGAGCGTGACCATCTGCGTACGCTCGCCTGCTCCGCGCCGCCCGCCGTACCGCCGAAGCCGACTGTCCGGCCGCAACTCCAGGCGATGATCCACGCGATGCGCGAACTCCCCGCGATCGTCGTCGACCGCCTGAGCAACGTCCTCGCCTGGAACGACGCCGCCACCGCCGTCATCGCCGACTTCGAGGACCCGACGCGGCGGAACCTCGCCAGGTTGTACTTCCTGGACGAGGACTCACGCACGTACTACGCCGACTGGAACACAGTCGCGCAGGACGCCGTCGCTCTGCTGCGCCGCGCATCCGCCGAGTACGCCGACGACACCGAACTGCACGCCCTGGTCACCGAACTCCGCACCGCCAGCCCGGACTTCGACCGCTTCTGGACCTCCCAGGACGTACAAAACCGCTCCCACTGCCCCAAAACCCTCAACCACCCCACCGCCGGCCAACTGACTTTCACCCTCGAGTCCCTCCAACTCCCCGGCGACCCCGACCAGCACGTCCTCACCTACACCCCCACCACCCCCTCCACCGCCGCCTGGCTAAACCTCCGCACCACCACCCCCTCCCCCTCCACTGCCGCCTTATCTCACCGCTGACGGCCTACAACAGGCCAGCGGCGAAACAACCCGCCAGTAGAAGGTGCAGTCGAGAGGTTCGCCTCTTAGCTGGGCGGTTACTGCCCGGATGCAGGCCGTGAACCAGCAGTTTCAGAGGTGAACCCCGCCGTAAACCACACCCTCCACAACCACCACAGCACCCTGCTCGAATGCCGGTTGCTCGCGCGGGGCACTGCCGCTGCCCCAACCGCAGTTGCTCGCCAAGTGCAGCTCAGGCCACCACAGTTCGCGCCGCCTGATGAGCTGTCGCGCCGGAGGTGTGTCCTTCCTGGGTGACGGTTTTCCCGTGTTGTTTACGGGAGGTGAGCGGGTGGGTGGGGATTGTGTTCAGATTGAGGCTTCACCTACCGCCCATAGGGGGAGATGCTCGTATGCGCAGGAATCGGATTCGGGCCGGGTTGGCCCTGGTTGTTGCGGCTGTGGTGGTGCCGGCCGCGTCGTTGCAGGCGGTCGCGGCACCGGAGCAGCCGCTCGTACAAAAGACCAGCGCGGAGCGGCCGTTCGTACGAGGAACCGCGACGGTGCCGGTGTACGACTACGGAAAGGCGATCCACGAACGCGTACAGGTCGACGTACCCAAACTCGACGGTGACGCGAACGGGATCACCGATCAAGTCACCGTCGACATCATCCGTCCGAGCGAAGCCGCCGACGCCGGGATCGACGTACCGGTCATCATCCAGGCCTCGCCGTACTACGCGAGCGACCCGGCCGGCTACTTCGACGGCGTCGGCGTACGTCAGGTGTACGGCAGCTGGCTGGACAACTATTTCGTACCGCGCGGTTATGCCGTCGCCTTCGTCGACATGCCCGGTACGTTCCGCTCGACCGGATGCAGTGATGTCGGCGCGGACCTGGAGGTACTGGGGACGAAGTCCGTCATCGACTGGCTGAACAACCGCACCACCGCCCACAAACCGGACGGCAGCGTCGCGAAGGCGGACTGGTCGACCGGCAAAGCAGGCATGATCGGCGTGTCCTGGAATGGCACCATCGCGAATTCGGTCGCCAGCACGGGCGTACGCGGATTGCAGACGATTGTCCCGATCGCGGCGATCTCCAGCTGGTACGACTACACCCGCGGCTTCGGCGTACCGTTCTACGACGAGTACATGGGCTTCCTGCACGACTACGTCAGCAATGACGCGTCCCCGCGGTGCGCCGCGATGACGAACGAGATCGAGCAGGACTCGGACACCCGCACCGGTTCGTACAGCAAATGGTGGGATCCGCGGAACTACCGCCTCGACGCCTCGAAGGTGAAGGCGAGTGTGTACGTCGTGCACGGGCTCGGCGACGAGAACGTGAAGACCCGCCAGTTCGGCGAATGGTGGGACGAGCTCGCGAAGCGGAACGTGCCGCGGAAGATCTTCCTGCACCAGGGCGTGCACCTGGACGGGTTCAGCTTCCGGGACGAGTGGGTCGACAAGCTGCACCCGTGGTTCGACTACTGGCTGCAGGGTCTGAACAACGGCGTCATGCAGACCCCGCAGGCGACGATCCAGCGTGAGGACGGTTCGTTCGTCGACGAGGCGCGCTGGCCGGCGACCGGTGCCCGGCAAACCACGCTGAAGCTGAGCAAGGCGGCCGGTGCGAAGGCCGGTGGGCTGTCGATCGCGGCCGCGTCGAGCGACCCGATCAGCTTCACCGGTACGGACAAGGAGTCCGCGGACACCGTCGTACTCGACCCGACGACTCAGCGGGCGGATCGCGCCGTGTTCCTCAGTGACGCGCTGGAGAAGGCGGTCCGGGTCAGCGGTACCGGGAAGGTCTCGGTCCGGGTCAAGGTGAACAAAGTTGCCGCAGGCATCAAAGCCCGGCTGGTCGACTACGGTACGGCGAACCGGTACGTGAACGTCACGAACGTACCGAACACGCGCGTGTGCTGGGGCGGGGGCAACGCCCTCGACACTGGCTGCTACGCGCAAACCCAAATCAACACCGCGGTATCGGACACCTCGGTCGTCGTCCGCAGTCTGGCCGACGTCGGTCACTACAAATCCCTGTACACCAAGGAATCCCTGCGATCCGATCGTTGGTACGACCTATCGTTTGAGCTCAACGCCGATGACGTGGTGTTTGCCCCCGGCCACCGTCTCGGCCTGGTGCTGACGGTCGAGCCCGACAACCCGTCCATCCCGTTCACCGGCGCGACGATCACCCTGGACCCGTCCCGCTCGTCCCTCACCCTCCCGCTGACGGGCTACACCACAGCCCTGCAAACAGCCGAGGTCCCGCAAGCGCGAGTCCCGTCCACCCGCCTGGCCCAGCCCGAACCGGAAAAGAACCCGGTCGAGCTCATGAAGCAGATGGTCGAAGCTTCCCGCTGATCCGGGGTTGACCCCTGAGCTGGTGGGTTTGGCCCCGAGATTCTCAGGGGCCAACCCACCGTTGAACTGGTCCCCAGAAGTTGGACTGTGGAATTCGGTTCCGACTCCTGGGGAGCA